>NZ_JBEYJU010000033.1:0-86526 GCF_040703965.1 Streptomyces sp. NPDC006655
CGGCGTTCGGTGCGTGCGATCGGCGTGCGGGGTGGCGGGTCATGTGGCGGAGCCACCTGGCCCGCCACCCCGTGCGTCGAGCGTGCGTGCCGGGCCTCGCGACGCCGCGGAGATCCATCAGAAGGGCCCTAGTCCAGTACGACGGTCTCCGTCGCGTCGAACGCGACGCCCACCGCGTCTCCGGTCTCCGGTGCCGCCCTGAGCGCGCAGGCCGCCTCCAGACGGGGGCCGCCGTCCTCGGGCTGGAGGTGGACGGTGACGTGGGTGCCCTGGAAGGTCCGGGCGGTCACCGTGCAGGGCAGCCCCGCGGCGGCAGCGACGAGCCGGACGCCCGCGGGCCGCACGAGCAGCGACCGTGCCCCCTGTCCCGAGCCCTCCGGCACCGGCAGCTTGCCCCACGGGGTCACCGCGGCCGCGCCCTCGACAGTCGCCGGGACCACGTTGCCGAAGCCGAGGAAGCGGGCCACGAACTCGTCGGCCGGCCGCTGCCACACCTCCAGCGGCGTACCGGACTGGGCGATCCGCCCGTCCCGCATCACCACCACCCGGTCGGCCAGCGCGAAGGCCTCGCCCTGGTCGTGGGTCACGGCGAGCACGGTGGTGCCCAGCCGTCCGAACAGCTCGCGGAGTTCCACCACCAGCCGGTCCCGCAGCGAGCGGTCGAGCTGCCCCAGCGGTTCGTCGAGCATCAGCAGCCGCGGCCGGGGTGCCAGCGCCCGGGCGAGCGCCACCCGCTGCTGCTCACCGCCGGAAAGCCCCGCCACCGCCCGCCGCGCGGCACCCGGCAGCCCCACCAGCTCCAGCAGTTCGGCCACCCGCGCGGCCCGCTGTTCCGTCCCGGCCCCCCGCATCCGGAGCCCGAAGGCCACGTTCTCGCCCACGTCCCGCTGCGGGAACAGCTGGTGGTCCTGGAACATCAGCCCGACCCCCCGCCGGTGCGCCGGCACCCGCGCCTGGTCCTGGCCGTCGAGCACCACCCGCCCCGCGCCGAGCGGTTGCAGCCCCGCCACCGCGCGCAGCAGCGTCGACTTGCCGCTCCCGCTGGGCCCGAGCACACTCACCACCTCGTGCTCGGCGACCGCCAGGTCCACCGTGTCGAGCACGGCGCGCGCGCCGAACCGCACGGTCGCCGCGTCCAGTTCGAGAAGCGGCATCAGAACTCCCCCGTCCGGTCGGTCCGCAGCCGTTCGAGGACCAGCAACGCCACCGCGCACACCACCATCAGAATCGTCGAAAGAGCCATCGCCTGCCCGTAGTTGAGATCACCGGGCCGGGACAGCAGCCGGGCCACCGCGACCGGCAGCGTCGGGTTGTCGGGCCGGGCGATGAACACGGTCGCCCCGAACTCGCCCAGCGACACCGCGAAGGCGAAGCCCGCCGCGATCAGCAGCGCCCGCCGCACCATCGGCAGGTCGACCTCCCGCCACACCCGCCACGGCGAGGCGCCGAGCACGGCCGCCGCCTCCCGGAGCCGCTCGTCCACGGCCCGCAGCACCGGGAGCACCGTCCGCACCACGAAGGGGACGCCGACCAGCGCCTGCGCGAGCGGGACCAGGATCCAGGACTGCCGCAGGTCCAGCGGCGGCTTGTCCAGCGCGATCAGGAACCCGAAGCCGACGGTCACCGCGGACACCCCGAGCGGCAGCATCAGCAGCGCGTCGAACCCCCGTACCAGCCGTCCCGCGTCCCGCCGGGCCAGCGCGGCGGCGGCCAGTGCGCCGATCACGACCGCGATGGCGGTGGCGGCGGCCGCGTACTCCAGCGAGTTCACGACCGACTCGATCGGCGCGACCAGGAAGGTGCCGCCGTCGGGGTCGCCCAGCGCCCGGTAGTAGCCGAGACCGCCGTCGAACGAGCGCCGCACCAGCACGGCCAGCGGCAGGAGGAGGAGCAGGGCGATGGTCGCGAGGACCCCGGCGAGCAGCGCCCACTGGCCGGCCCCGCGCGGCCGGCGTGCCGTCACCGACGGGTCCACCAGCCGCAGCGCGCTCTCCCGGCGCCGTACCGTCCACGCGTGCACGGCGAGGATCGCGCCGACCGCGACGAACTGGACGATCGTGAGGACGGCGGCCGTGGAGAGGTCGAAGATCTCGGAGGTCTGCCGGTAGATCTCCACTTCGAGGGTGGCGAAGGTGGGGCCGCCGAGGATCTGCACCACGCCGAAGGAGGTGAAGGTGAACAGGAAGACCATCAGCGCGGCGGCGGCCACGGCGGGCGCGAGCGCGGGCAGGGTGACCTTGCGCCAGGCGGCCGCCGGCGAGACGCCGAGCATCCGTGCGGCCTCCTCCTGGCGTGGGTCGAGTTGCGACCACAGCCCGCCCACGGTGCGCACGACCACCGCGTAGTTGAAGAAGACGTGCGCCAGCAGGATGGCCCAGACGGTGGTGTCGAGCCGTACGCCCCACCACTCCTCCAGCAGACCGCCCCGCCCGACGAGCGCGAGGAAGGCGGTCCCCACCACGACCGTCGGCAGGACGAAGGGGACCGTCACGACAGCCCGCAGCACCTGCTTGCCCGGGAAGTCGAGGCGGGCGAAGACGTAGGCCGCGGGCAGCGCCACCAGCAGGGTGAGCGCGGTCGAGGCGAGCGCCTGCCAGGTGGTGAACCACAGCACGTGCCGGATGTCGGACTGCCCGACGACCTCGGTGATCCGCCCGAACCGCCAGCCGGCGTCGGTCTTCAGGCCCCGGGCGACGATCGCCGCGACCGGCCAGGCGAAGAAGACCGCGAAGAACGCGACGGGCAGGAGCATCAGCCCGAGCCGCGCCGCGCCCGCCCGCCGGCCGGCGCTCACTTCAGTACGAGTGACGTCCACGTCTTGACCCACTGGTCACGGTTGGCGGCGATCTTGTCGGGCGCCATGGTCGCGGGGTCCTGCGCGGCAGGACCGTACTCGGTGAACTCGGCGGGCACCGCGGCCCCCTTGACCACCGGGTACACGAACATGTTGAGCGGCATGTCCTGCTGGAACTCCTTGGAGACCAGGAAGTCGATGAGCGCCTTGCCGCCCTTGGTGTTCCCGGCGTTGCTCAGCAGACCGGCGAACTCGATCTGCCGGAAGCAGGTGCCGGTGGCGACACCGGTGGGGGCGGTGCTGGGCTTCGGGTCGGCGTAGATGACCTCGGCGGGCGGCGAGGAGGCGTACGACACGACGAGCGGCCGGTCGCCCTTGGCCTTCTTGCCGCCGGCCGAACCGGAGAACTCCTCGTTGTAGGCCTGCTCCCAGCCGTCGACGACCTTCACGCCGTTGGCCTTGAGCTTCTTCCAGTAGTCCGGCCACCCGCCGTCCCCGTACCGGGCGGCGGAGCCGAGCAGGAACCCGAGGCCCGGCGAGGAGGTGGCGGCGTTCTCCGTGACGAGGAGGTTCTTGTACTGCGGCTTGACGAGATCGGCGTACGACGTGGGTGGGGTCAGCTTGTGCCGGCTGAAGTACGCCTTGTCGTAGTTCACGCAGATGTCGCCGTAGTCGATGGGCGTCACCCGGTGCTTTGCGGCGTCGAGCTGGTACGCCGCACCGACCTGGCCCAGGCCCTTGGCCTCGTACGGCTGGAACAACCCGTTGTCGAGCGCCCTGGACAGCAGGGTGTTGTCGACGCCGAAGAAGACGTCGCCCTGGGGGTTGTCCTTGGTCAGGATCGCCTTGTTGACGGCCTGTCCGGCGTCGCCGTCCTTGAGGACCCTCACCCGGTAGCCGGACTGCTTCTCGAAGTCCTTGAGCACGTTCTTGGAGACGGCCCACGAGTCGTGGCTGACCAGGGTGACGGTCTTGGAGTCGGCGCCGGTGCCCGTCGACGAGCACGCGGACAGCGTGACGAGACCGAGCCCGACGGCCGCGGCCACGAGGGTTCTGGTGTGCACTGGTGTTTTCCTCCTGGGGTGGACCAGGAAGAGACGCGGCCCTGCCCGTGAGCACGGGGCTCGCGGGCAGGGCGCAACAGCTTGAGTGATGACCGAACTTCCTACCCAGAATGACCTGGGCGAGGTTCAGAGGGTCTGCGGCCCGATCGCCGCACTCTCAGCGCTGTGGCGCTCCCCTGTCGGAATATGAAGATGTACCTGCGGCCCTCAGATTACCGCTCGGTGGCCGCGAGCTGACCACAGGCCCCGTCGATCTCCTGACCACGGGTGTCCCGGATGGTGACGGGCACCCCGTGCGCGGCGATCGCCTCGACGAACGCCTTCTCGTCCTCGGGCCGCGAGGCGGTCCACTTGGAGCCCGGGGTGGGGTTCAGGGGGATGAGGTTGACGTGCACGGGCTTGCCCTTGAGCAGCCGGCCGAGCCGGTCACCGCGCCACGCCTGGTCGTTGATGTCCCGGATGAGCGCGTACTCGATGGACAGCCGGCGGCCGCTCTTCTCCACGTACTCGAACCCGGCGTCGAGGACCTCGCGCACCTTCCACCGGGTGTTGACCGGGACGAGGGTGTCGCGCAGTTCGTCGTCGGGGGCGTGCAGGGAGATCGCGAGCCGGCACTTGAAGCCCTCGTCGGCGAACCGGTGGATGGCCGGGACGAGTCCGACGGTGGAGACGGTGATCCCGCGCTGCGAGAGGCCGAGTCCGTCGGGCGCCGGGTCGGTCAGCGCCCGGATGGCGCCGACCACCCGCTTGTAGTTGGCGAGCGGTTCGCCCATCCCCATGAAGACGATGTTGGAGAGCCGCGCCGGTCCTCCGGGGACGTCCCCGTCCCGGAGCGCCCGCATACCGTCGACGATCTGGTGGACGATCTCGGCGGTGGACAGGTTCCGGTCCAGACCCGCCTGCCCGGTCGCGCAGAACGGGCAGTTCATCCCGCACCCCGCCTGCGAGCTGATGCACATGGTCACCCGGTCCGGGTAGCGCATCAGCACCGACTCGACGAGCGTGCCGTCGAACAGCCGCCACAGCGTCTTGCGGGTGGTGCCCTCGTCCGTGGACAGATGCCGTACGACGGTCATCAGCTCCGGGAACAGGGCCTCCCGCAGCTTGTCCCGGGAGCCGGCCGGGATGTCCGTCCACTGCTCGGGGTCGTGCGCGTACCGCGCGAAGTAGTGCTGCGAGAGCTGCTTGGCACGGAACGGCTTCTCCCCGGCCTCGGCCACCGCGTCCTTGCGCTCGGCGGGCGAGAGGTCGGCGAGATGCCGCGGCGGCTTCTTGGCTCCGCGCGGGGCGACGAAAGTGAGTTCTCCGGGCTTGGGCATGGTGGTACCAGTGTCGCAGATCCACTCGGGTGGCCTGCGGCTGTCGGCTGCTGGAACTGCCGCTGGCGGTCATCACCGGTCGTCGCTGATCGGCTGCGGACGGCCCAGGGACGGCCCAGGGTGATCACTTGTGGGCTGCCCACCAGGTGCCGCATGGCCGCCTGCGGCCACACGTCCGACCGCTGTCTCGTCGCTGTCCGCTTACGTTTGCCTTGCTGCCGCCAATGTGCGTGGAACCGCAGGTCCACCGATAATGGGAAGCAAGTGCAGGAGGCTAGCCACGAACCAGGGGAGTCTGGCTTCCGCCAACGGGCGTACAAGCACTGTTCATTACTCGTTGAACGGTCATGCAGACCATCCGCCTTTCCTCGGCCCGCTCTTTGTCCGGCGAGTCTCAATAAGCCCTTTCGCTGACGAGTGAAAGAAGTTCGCCATGGCGCATCCAGTACATCCACGGATCGACCCTGATCCATACCCGCTGTGGTATGTACTCATAGCAACTCCCGAGGAGAAGCTGTTCTGGGATTTGATTAACGAGGCGCGTCAACATCCGGAACTGGATAAGTACAGACCTCTCGGAAATACCCAGGGCGCCCTCATGGCTGGGTGCAGGTACAAGTTCTTCTCCTCGCACGGGCTGACAGACACTGCCAGTTCCCACAACGACTATTTGAAAGATCAGGACAAAGCCTGGGTGGTTGCCGACCTGAACATGCACCGTGGCCCTAGCGGGAAGCTGGTTTGGGAAGACGGCGAGCCAATGTATCAGAGGAGTTTCATCGTCTGGCGTGCCGAGAATGTAGCCGTAGGGTACGAGACGCCAGAGGAGGCAGTTAGGGCCTGGATGCAGCACGACGAGGAATGGGGTTGGGGGCACCGAAACGCAATCCTCAGGTGCGAAACGAAAAGAGCTGGCGTAAGTCATTATCAAGGAGGTCCGTGGGGCCACTACTGGACGCTGGACATGGGGACGAGGCCGATAGATATGGGGTAGATACGGGGGTCAGGTAGCCCCGTTGCCCCATCTGGCCTCGATCTTGCATGACGGTCCGCCGACGGAGTCGGTGGACCGTTTCGCTTTCGGTGGCTGATGGTGGGCATGGTGGCGGCCCGGGTGTCGCGTCGGGTGGGCGCCGGGTTCCACTGCTCCGGGTGGGGTGGTGCTGGTCGTCGGGACGGGTGGACGGCTGGTCAGCCGGGGGCGGGGAGTTGGAGCATCCTGCTTGTCGGAGTGCGCGACCACCAGCACCCCGTCGAGGTCCACGGTCGCCTGCCCGTCGGCGTCCGGCGCGGCGGCTCCGGCCAACTTCCAGACGTGTTCCCGTACTTGTGCCCGCCCGGTCCTGATCGCAGTCAGGGCCTTCGGACCGGCCGCGCCCAGAGTGTCGATCGGTCGGGAGACCGTCGGATCGGAGGCCACTGGCCCGAACCCGGCCGGCTCGGCCCGCAGCATCCGATATCGCCTGGCCCAGGCCGGTCTTGCGGATCGTCTCGACCAGCAGCACACCACCGGCCTGGGAGACCGCCCCGCAACCACCGCCCTCGGTACGGGCACGCGGGTAGGACCCGATACGCTTCTTCACCTGAAGAGTGCCTCTTTCCTGTGACGACCCGGACCCTAGACAAGTCCCATCGTTGCAGGTCAGGGGCACTCTTCGCGTTTCTGTCACCCACCGGACACAATACGGGGCGCGAACCTGCCGCTCCCGAGCGTCGCACCAGCAAGGGAGAATTCCCGCGATGACAGACGAACACGAACCTGACGGCGATCTCTACGTGCTGTGGCACGCGCGCCATCTCGCGGTGGAGCAGGACGAACGGGTAATCCATCTCGATGCGGACGGCACCATCCACCTGGACGAGGAGGAGTGGAGGATCATCGGCATCTACCCGGACCAGGCAGCCGCGGAGAGGCAGCGGGAGATCTCCAGGAAGCTTCCAGGGTTCCGGGACGAACCTGATTGTTTCGAGATCGCACCCGTGACGGTGGACGAGGATGTGTGGAACGAGGGGTTCGTCACGGTGTCCCCCGAAGGGCTTGGGCGAGACTCATGAACCGGACGCTCCACCTCCTGGTGCACAGGCATCACTTCGCGGACGAGCCGGGCGCTTCCAACACCGTCGACTTCATGGAAGACGGCGAACCGCTCTTCTGGGACGACAGCGAGGACAGCTTCACGTTCCTCGGCCTGTACTCGAGCCGGCAACGGGCGGAACAACGCATCGAGCAGGCGCGTACCCTACCCGGATTCAAGGACCATCCCAACGGCTTCCACGTGCACGAGTACACGGTGGGTCACACCCACTGGGCCGAAGGATTCCTCGTCGGCGAACAAACCGACGGCTGAGCAGGCAGTGGGCGCGCGTCGGCGCAGCGCGGGTGGAGCGGGCCGGAGGCAGGAGCGGCGCCCGCAGCGGAGCCGGGAAGCGCGCCCGGCGGAGCGGAGCGCAGCCGGGGCTTGATGAGGTAGAGAAACCTGTGACAGCCCGGCTCGACGTGGTCTGTCCGGTCCCGGTAGACGCTTGACAGTTCGGTCCCGGCTGATGGTTGACAGTGGCCGTGATCGGCTTTTCTGTGCGCGTCGTTGCTGCGCGTGGCAGGAGGCCGGGCGGCTCGCGTGCTGCAAGAGGAAGAAGTGAGGGCGAGCCGAGGTACCCCTGGTTCGCCAGCGCTTCCTCCTCCAGTGCTCACCACATGGTGCTACCACCGATATGAGAGCCGTGGCTCTGGACGCACCCACCGATCGCAGTGCCAGGAGTCACTGACACTGCTTCAAGGCCACGTGGTACACGGTTTTGATCGTGCCGTCCGTCGAGTCCATCTCCATGAAGCTGGTGGCGCTCGGGCTTGAGGTGCCGGGGTCGACCTGTAGTTCAGTGTTGATGTTGAGGTTGCGCTCCTCCC
This sequence comes from Streptomyces sp. NPDC006655, assembly GCF_040703965.1. Taxonomy (NCBI): domain Bacteria; kingdom Bacillati; phylum Actinomycetota; class Actinomycetes; order Kitasatosporales; family Streptomycetaceae; genus Streptomyces; species Streptomyces sp. NPDC006655. The sequence continues at coordinate 8,083 of NZ_JBEYJU010000033.1, forward strand.
CGCAGGGGGCGAAGACCAGGGCGGCGACGGGCACGGTGTCGGTCGTCTGCCAGTCGCCGGTGAACCCGGCCTTGAAGCGATGGGTCTTGGTGGTGGTGACGTTGCCCTGGAAGTGGTAGCCGGCCCGCTGGGTCCCGGACGCACCCGGCGCCAGTGACGCGAAGCCGCGGTAGTCCGCGGACACGATCGCGTAGGTGAGACCACCGGGGACGTGCACGCGCAGGTCGAGCTGACAGTTCTTCCGGAAGTCGGTCGGCGCCGAGCCGGGCCCCACCTTGGCGAGGTAGTTACTGTAGGTGACGGTGAAGGCGGTGTTGTCCGGGGAGACGGCCACGGCGGCCGTACCCGGCGGGCAGCCGGTGCCGTTGGCCGCCACACTGTCGATGACGATCCGGGTCGGCGGCGGGGGCGGAGCCGCGCCGGCACCGAAGGCCGACGAGCCGAACAATGATGTGACGACACCAGCTGCCGCAAGCGCGCGGAGCACCATGGGATTCCCTTCCATCGTCCACGGATCCAGGGCGAGCCGTCACTGTCCGAGCCCGGCCGACCGGATTTGACGTGGGCATCGCACCACATGCGTCGCGCGCACATACGCAACGTGACGCTTCAGTCACTCAATCGGCCTTCGAGGTGGAGACCTCGTTCACCCACCCGCGGGCACAGAGCGGCGTCAGCGCGCATACAGCGGCTGACTCAATCTGCTCTGCCACTACATCTCCTGCGGAGCCGGTGCCGAGCGGAGCATCAGTTGTTTTGGCTGCCCCTACGCAGGCCAGACCGTGACCGTCCACGTGTCGGACTCCACGGTCACCGTCGACCTTGACGGCCGGGCCCGGGCGATCCGGCGCACAAGCACCACCTGGGACCAGAGACGTCAGGCATCAGCTGAGACCCGACAGGCTCGACGTGGTCTTGTCGCTCCCTGCCTCCGGCTGCTGGCATATGAGTGGGCATGGCACACGTGCTGGGGGAGGCGGCCGATGAGCGACCTGACAGTGCATCCGTGGAGGCGGCACGGCAAGGATCGGCTGTATGTCAATCTCCCGGACGGGACCGCTGTCGCTTGGGCGGATAGAGCGACAAAGGTTGTGACGATCAAAGTGGAAAAGTACCGGGCCGATGCGTTGGCCCTGCTGCGACGCCACCTTGGTAGCAGCCTCACCGTCGGGCCAACGCCCGTCCGCGCCTCTGCACCAGCCTCCGAGCCGTCTGCCGCGCAGTTCCGCCCTCCGGCAGCATCTACCCGCCGTGTGGCCCGGCCGGCTCCCCTCCCTCCCCTCTCCCCCAGCGAGGACCTGGCAAGGAATCGACCCGGCGCGAGCCTGCTGGGCATGTTCGCTGGACGGGGCCCCTCAACTGCACAGCGACTGCGCTCGAAACTTCTTCGACAGCCCTCGGAGTGGGACACCTGGTACGCCGGCCTGGAGGGCGAACGACGAGTCGGGCGTGAGCTGGAACGCCTGTCCTCATTCGGCTGGCGGGTCCTCCACAGCGTGGAGAAGATCAACGGTGGCGACATCGACCACCTGTTGATCGGACCGGGAGGCGTGTTCACCATCAACACCAAGACGCACAGAGACGCTTCTGTCTGGGTTGGCGACACCATGGCCAAAGTCAACGGTGGTGAGCCTCGCCCCTACTCCGCCGCAAGCAACGCCGAGGCCAGCTACGTGCGGGGAGTGCTTGGGCGGTACTGCGACTTCGCCGTTCCAGTCGAACCAGCCCTGGTCTTCGTCGGCGTCGCATCCTAGTCCGATCGCGACGGAGCAGGGGCGGGGCGCGTGGCCCATCTGGTGGTACTCCCATAGGCGTCGCGTGTCCGCCCAGTCCTGCGTCGAGATCACTGCTGGCATTCCTCGTCCTTCGCTGAATCGGCACCTCGAAGTCGTATTCCCGAGCGAAGCGCGATGCCGCATGCCACTCGGGTGGACTGCGGCTGTCGTCTCGACGCCTGTCGGTGCCTGTCGTCACTCCGCCGAAGTGCATCGAGGAGCGAGACGTCCCGCTGGCCCCGTCGGTGGCCGAAGCCGATCACGTTGCCGTGGCGCAAGCCGGACGGCAAGTACGAGCACGGCATGCACGCCCTGCGGACCCCCGCAGTCGTCCGCGTGTTCCTGCCGACGCAGCCGGGCACGCGGGAGGGATGACCTCTTCCTATGCGGCATCGGTTCGGTTGGCACAGCGTCCGGAGGGGCCTCCGTGGTTGTTGTGGGCCTTCCTCGTGGTGTGGGTGCTCTGCGGAGTGTTCGTACTGTTCAAGCTGCGCCAGAACAACTGGAAGTTCCCCCGGCGGCGCTGACGTGGCCCGACCGCCAAAAGGCCGTCCGGGCAGCCGTGGCCCCCTTATCGCACAACTCACATATGTGACAATATGGGGCATGTGGCATTCGGTCTGCCGACAGGAGTGAGGAGTACATCATGATTGCCAAGCTGCTCGGCAAGTTCTTCACCCGCCACTACGGTGCGTACGGGGAACACGAGTGGGACGCCTACGCCGGCGACGACTCGGCCTGACCACACCGTCGGCGGGGACCCCGGGTGGCTCCCGCCGGCCGACGTTCTCATGGGCTCGCTGAAGGAGCCGCCGCGGCTGGCCGGAGGCAGCTTCGCGGCCTGGAGCCGTGACCGGCTGACGACGGCCCGCCGCGGTGCGGCGGAATGCGGGGACGTCTGGCAGCTGGAGCCCGGGGTCTACGTGGCCGCCACGGCCGGTGCGTGCGAGGACGTCCTGCACCGCGCGCGGGATTTCCCCAAGGCCTCGTCGCCCCTCTTCCCGCCGTTGCGGCCGGCGAGCAGAGCACCGACGTCCGAGGAACGGGCCCGGGCGCACGCCGCCCGGATGCGCGGACTGCGGCCGCAGGCGGTCGTGGCCCGGACCGGTGAGATCGCGGCCGGGACCGCTCGTCTCGCCGAGCGGTGGCCCACCGACCGGGACGTCGAAGTCCTGCCCCTCGTGCGGCACACCCTGGCGGAGGTCGGCGTGCGCTACCTCTTCTCCGAGGACGCGCCGGCCCTGCTGCCCTTCGCCGCACAGCTGTTCCTGGCTCGCGAACTGCTCGCGCTCCCCTCGCGCTGGGTCTGGCCGTCCTGGATCCCCACACCGGCACGCCGGTTCCGCACCCGGCAGCAGGTCGCCTTCACCGACGCGTTGCGGCCCGTCGTCCGCCGGCGCCGTTCACCGGGCCCGCTGGGGGACGACATGCTCGGGCAGATGCTCCAGCCCTCCCCCCGCCACGGCCCGCTGCCGGAGCAGGCCGTCCTCGACACGCTCCCGGGCATCACGGTCGCCACCTTCGAGGCGCCTTCCCGGGCGGCCGGCTGGATCCTGCTCCACCTGGCGCGGTACCCCGAGGCGGCGGACCGCGTCGCGGCCGAGGCCGCCCTGCTGCCCGCGGACCCGGCGGCGACCACCGGGGAGCACCTCGAAAACCTGCGGTACACCCGGGCCCTGGTGCGCGAGGTGCTCCGGCTGCACCCGCCGAGCTGGCTGCTGACCCGGCAGGCCGGGCACCGGACCGAGCTCGCCGGCTACGGCATCGACGCCGGGTCGACCGTTCTCGTCTGCCCCTACACCGCCCACCGCGACGCGCGGGAACACCCCGATCCGGACCGGTTCCGGCCGGAGCGCTGGCTCGACGACGCCGGCTCGGACGACGCCGGCTCGGACGACGCCGGCTCGTCGGCGGGACCCGGTGCCTTCCTCTCCTTCGGTACCGGGCCGCACGGCTGCGAGGGAGCCGCCCTGGCCATGGAGACGCTGACCCTCCTGACCGCGGGGACCGCCCGCCGCCTCCACCTGAGCGAGCCGTCCGGCCCGGAAGCCGCCTACCGGGTCACCACCTTCGTGGGGCTCGCGACCGCCGGCCTGCGCCTGCGGGCCACCTCGCGTCCGGGTGCCGTCCCGCACGCCCTCCGGTGACCGGCCGTCGCCCGGCTCACGGGCTCACCGGCTCACCGGCTCAGCGTGTGTCGCTGGTCGATCTCGTCGCCGGGTGCGATGCGAGCCGACCGTGCCGACCTCCGGGTCTTCTCGGTCACCACCAGGTCACCAGGTCACCAGGTCACCGGCAGGGTGCGGGGCCCGCGGATCAGGCCCTGGCGCTGGAACTCGACCTGCTCCGGGGGTACGGCCAGCCGGATGCCGGGGAAGCGGGTGAGGACCGAGCCGATCATCACCTCGGCCTCCATCCGGGCCATGATCGCGGCCATGCAGTGGTGGGGGCCGTGCCCGAAGGCCAGGTGGGGGCCGTCCGCACGGTCGAAGTCCAGGCGGTCGGGGCCGGTGAAGACCGCGGGGTCGCGGTTGGCGGAGACGTACGCGTTGTAGACGACCTCGCCGGCCCGGATCAGCCGGCCGCCGACTTCGACGTCCTCGACGGCGACCCGCGGGATGCCGACGCCGTTGCGGTGCGGGACGTAGCGGAACAGTTCGTCGACGGCCTTCGGCAGCAGCTCCGGCTCCCGGCGCAGCCGGTCCAGGTGCTCGGGGTGGGTGAGCAGCGCGTACATCATCGAGCCGCTGTTGTTGCGGACCGCGTGGCCGCCGCTGACCTGGACGGCGGTGGCCAGGGAGATCGCCTCGTCGGAGGTGATCTCGTCGGCCTCGGTGGCCTGCGCCAGCACCCCGGCGAGGTCCTCCCGGGGTTCCTCGCGGCGGCTTCCGAGCAGCTCGGCGATCCGGGCCCGGGTGGCCCGTGCGGCCTGTCCGGCACGCTGTTCGGAGTCGGCGCCGGCGGACAGCAGGGCCTCGCCGGTCGCCGCCCAGCGGTGCCGGTCCTTCTCGTCGACGCCGAGGAAGTCACGGACCACGGCGATCGGGAAGGGACCGTGGAGATGCTCCATGAGGTCGGCGGGCGGGCCCGCGGCCGCCATCGCGTCGAGCAGCTCACCGGCCCGGCGCTCCGCCATCGGCCGCAGCCGCTGCATGGCGCGCCCGGTGAAGGCCCGGGCGACGACCCGGCGCAGCCGGTTGTGCCGGGGCGGGTCGATGTACTGCAGACCCGCCGTCTGCGAGGCCACCGGTTCCGGGCGCATGCTGGTGACGTCACGGCCGACGACCCGCTCCCGGGAGAACCGCGGGTCGGAGGTGACGAAGCGGACGTCCTCGTACCGGGTGACCAGCCAGGCGTGTCCCTCGCCGTGCGGGAGCCTGATCCTGGTGACCGGCTCGTCGCGCAGCAGTTCGTCCAGGAACGGGTCGGGGTCGAGCGCGGGCAGGTCGTCGACGGGCCAGAAACGCACCGGTGGCGGATCCGGGACCGGGGACGGGGTGGCGGACGGGGCCGGGTCGAGGGGCATGGGCACACTCCCTGGACGTCGGAGGACACGGCGTCCTCACCCGGAGTGTGCCCGTGACCGGGACGGAGGTGCGATTTCTGGTGCGGCATCCGGGGGCGGACCTGCCGGTGGGCCCCCGCCCGCACAGGACGAGGGCCCACCCACGACAGGGGTACGACAGCCGGTGCCGGGCCCGTGCCAGTGCGCGTGGCGGTGCCGTTCGGCTGCCAGTGCGCGTGGCGGTGCCGTTCGGCTGCCGGTGCGCGTGGCGGTGCCGTTCGGCTGCCGGTGCGCGTGGCGGTGCCGGTGCGCGTGCCTCAGGCGCTGCCGACGAACAGCACCATCAGCAGCCACACCACCGGAGCCGTCGGCAGCAGCGAGTCCAGGCGGTCCATGATGCCGCCGTGGCCCGGCAGCAGCGTGCCCATGTCCTTGATGCCCAGGTCCCGCTTGATCATGGACTCGCCGAGGTCGCCGAGCGTGGCGCTGGCCGCGACCGCGAGGCCCAGCAGCAGACCCTGCCACCAGGTGCCGTCGTCGATCAGGAACTGCATGCACAGCGCGCCCGCGACCATGGCGAACAGCACCGCCCCGACCAGGCCCTCGCGGGTCTTGCCGGGGCTGATGCGCGGGGCGAGCTTGTGGGTGCCGAACCGCCAGCCGACCGCGTAGGCACCGGTGTCGCTGACGACCGTGAGGAGGAGGAAGGTCAGCACCCGCTGCGGGCCGTCCTCGGCGGTGAGCATCATCGCGACGAACGTGGCCAGGAACGGGACGTAGAACGCCGCGAAGAGGCCTGCCGTGACGTCCTTGAGATAGCCGTCCGGCGGTTCCGTCATCCGCCAGACCAGGACGGCGAGCCCGGTGAGCGCGAGGGCCACCCAGGCTCCCTCGGCACCGCGCGCGTAACCGGCGACCACCATGGCGGCGCCACCGAGCGCCAGCGGGACCAGGGGTGCCTTGATGCCCTTGCGCTCCTGGAGCCGGCTGGTGAGCTCCCACAGCCCCACCACGACCGCGACCGCCACCACGCCCACGAAGACGGCCTTGACGACGAAGAGGGACGCCACGATCACGACGCCCAGTCCGACGCCGACGCCTATGGCCGCACCCAGGTCGCGTCCCGCGCTCTTCTTCTGCGGCGCGGACGCCGGTTGCGGGACGTCGGGCATGGGCTCCGGATTCTGCGGCGCGGCCGCGTGAGGCAGGGGCTGCGCCGACGAGGTGTCGTTGCGGAACAAGGGGCCGCTCAGCCGAGCAGCCCCCCGGTCGTCGTCCTGGTCACCGCCGTACGGGGGTACGTCGTCGGGCACGATGGGCATGGGGCGAGTCTGCTGCGCGTCATGCGCATCGTACGCGGGACCCGCCGGGGCGGCTCCCTGGGCATACCCCTGGTCGTAGCCGTGGGCGGGGCCCGTCCCGTACCGGCCGGAGCCGTCGGCGGGGCCGGGGCCGTAGCCCTGGCCGGTGCCCTGATCGGTCGGCCGCCAGTACCCGGCCGGTGCCCCGGCCTGCCCGGCCTGCGGCCCGGCGGGCGGCGGGGCTCCCCAGGATGAGTCGTTCATCAGACTTCGAGAAGTTCCGCTTCCTTGTGCTTGAGGAGCTCGTCCACCTGTGCGACGTACTTCGCGGTGGTGTCGTCGAGCTCCTTCTCGGCGCGGCGGCCCTCGTCCTCGCCGACCTCGCCGTCCTTGATCAGCTTGTCGATGGCGTCCTTGGCCTTGCGGCGCACGGAACGGATCGACACCCGGGAGTCCTCCGCCTTGCCCTTGGCGACCTTGATGTAGTCGCGGCGGCGCTCCTCGGTGAGCTCGGGGAACACCACCCGGATGATGTTGCCGTCGTTGCTCGGGTTGACGCCCAGGTCCGAGTCGCGGATCGCCTGCTCGATGTTGCGCAGGGCCGTCTTGTCGAACGGGGTCACGACCGCCATGCGCGGTTCCGGCACGGAGAACGAGGCCAGCTGGTTGATCGGCGTCGGCGCGCCGTAGTAGTCGGCCACGATCTTGTTGAACATCGCCGGGTGCGCACGGCCGGTGCGGATCGCGGCGAAGTCCTCCTTGGCGACCACGACGGCCTTCTCCATCTTCTCCTCGGCCTCGAGGAGGGTCTCTTCGATCACCACTTGCTCCTGCGTGTCTTGAGTAAGGCCCGGCTGCGGTTCCGTTGCGGGCGGCGGCCGGCTGCGTCGCGTCTTCTTAGCTGCACGGTTCCCGACCGGCCGGACAATGTCCATCCCCCGGTCGGGGTCCTCAGGCGTTGCCGGTCAGGCCCGGCTGCCCTGGTCACCCACCAACGTGCCGATCTTCTCACCCTTGACGGCCCGCGCGATATTGCCCTCGGCGAGCAGCTCGAAGACCAGGATCGGCAGCTTGTTGTCCCGGCAGAGCGTGATCGCGGTGGCGTCGGCGACCTTGAGCTCGCGGGTGATGACCTCGCCGTAGCCGAGGGAGTCGAACTTGACGGCGTCGGGGTTGGTCTTGGGGTCGGAGTCGTAGACCCCGTCCACGCCGTTCTTGCCCATGAGCAGCGCCTCGGCGTCGATCTCCAGGGCGCGCTGGGCGGCGGTGGTGTCGGTGGAGAAGTACGGCATTCCCATACCGGCGCCGAAGATGACCACGCGGCCCTTCTCCAGGTGGCGCACGGCACGCAGCGGGATGTACGGCTCGGCGACCTGCCCCATGGTGATCGCGGTCTGCACGCGCGAGTCGATGCCCTCCTTCTCCAGGAAATCCTGGAGGGCCAGGCAGTTCATCACGGTGCCGAGCATGCCCATGTAGTCGGAGCGGGCCCGGTCCATGCCGCGCTGCTGGAGCTCGGCGCCGCGGAAGAAGTTGCCGCCGCCGATGACGACCGCGATCTCGGCGCCGTCCCGTACGACGGCCGCGACCTCACGGGCGATCTTGTGCACCACGTCGGGGTCGACCCCCAGGCCCCCGCCACCGGAGAAGGCCTCACCGGACAGCTTCAGCAGAAACCGGCCGCGTACTTTGCCGTCGTCGCTCTTCTGGGCCTTGGTGGTCATGGAGATCCCGCCTCTTTCACGTGGTGCACATACGAAGAAGGCCATTGCCGGTGGGGTCGCTTTTCGCTGCCCATGCGCGGCAATGGCCTCCTCGTCAGATCTGCTGCCGTCCGTCACGACCCTGGCTGTGGCCGGGTACCCGGACGACTGCTCTCGACCGACCCTATCGGGATTTCCCCGTGGGTCGCGCGTCGATCGGGGTACGGACTCAGATGCCGACCTTGATGCGGGTGAAGCGCTTCAGGGTGACACCGGCCTCGTCCAGGACCTTCTGGACGGACTTCTTGTTGTCGAGCGCGTACGGCTGGCCGAGCAGCGTGGCGTCCTTGAAGAAGCCGTTCAGACGACCCTCGACGATCTTGGCGATCGCGGCCTCGGGCTTGCCCTCGGCGCGGGTGGTCTCCTCGGCGATCCGGCGCTCGGACTCGACGACCTCGGCCGGGACGTCCTCCTGGGAGAGGTACTTCGGCGCGAAGGCGGCGATGTGCTGGGCGACGCCCTTGGCGACCTCGGCGTTCGGCTTGTCCAGCTCGACGAGGACACCGATCTGCGGGGGCAGGTCGGGCATCGTGCGGTGCATGTAGGCCAGGACGAAGCCGTCGGAGAACTGCGCGAAGCGGTCCAGGACGATCTTCTCGCCGAGGTTGGCGTTGGCCTCGTCCACGAACGCCTGGACGGTCTTGCCGGCCTCGATCTCGGAGGCGAGCAGGGCCTCCAGGTCGGCCGGGGAGGTCTTGGCGACGTGCTCGGCGATGGCGTTGGCGACGGCCTGGAACTTCTCGCCCTTGGCGACGAAGTCCGTCTCGCACTTCAGCTCGACGAGGACGCCGGAGGAGTTGTCGTCGGCGATGATCGAGACCACGGCGCCGTTCTCGGCGGAGCGGCCCTCGCGCTTGGCGACGCCCTTCTGGCCCTTGATGCGGAGCGCCTCGACGGCCTTGTCGACGCTGCCCTCGGCCTCGTCCAGCGCCTTCTTGCAGTCCATCATGCCGGCGCCGGTGAGCTCACGGAGCTTCTTGACGTCAGCGGCGGTGTAGTTCGCCATGAGTCGTTAAGTCTTTCTCGAAGTCGGGAGATCTGCCCGATCCACGATCCACACGTAGATGTGGACCGCGAACCTGTGGGTGAACGGCGGGGGCGTTCGGGATGTCGCCGCCCCCGCCGTCGACGCTGACGGGTCAGGCCTGCTCGGCGTCCGCGGCCGGAGCCTCGGCGGCCGGAGCCTCGGCGGTCTCGGCGGCCGGAGCCTCGGCGGCCTCGGCGGCCGGAGCCTCGGCGGCAGGCGCCTCAGCGGCCTCCGCGGCGGGAGCCTCGGCGGGCTTCTCCGCCTCGTCGGCCTTCTTCTCGCCCTCGAGCAGGTCGCGCTCCCACTCGGCCAGCGGCTCGCCCGCGGCCTTCTCGCCCTTGTCACCGGTGGCGACACGGGAGCGGGAGATGAGACCCTCGGCGACCGCGTCGGCGATCACGCGGGTGAGCAGGGTGACGGAGCGGATCGCGTCGTCGTTGCCCGGGATCTTGTAGTCGACCTCGTCGGGGTCGCAGTTGGTGTCGAGGATCGCGACGACCGGGATGTTGAGCTTCCGGGCCTCGCCGACGGCGATGTGCTCCTTCTTGGTGTCCACGATCCAGACGGCGCTGGGCACCTTCTGCATCTCGCGGATACCACCGAGGGTCTTCTCCAGCTTGGCCTTCTCGCGCGAGAGCACGAGAAGCTCCTTCTTGGTCAGACCGGAAGCGGCGACGTCCTCGAAGTCGATCTGCTCGAGCTCCTTGAGGCGCTGCAGACGCTTGTAGACGGTCGAGAAGTTGGTGAGCATGCCGCCCAGCCAGCGCTGGTTGACGTAGGGCATGCCGACGCGGGTGGCCTGCTCGGCGATGGCCTCCTGCGCCTGCTTCTTCGTGCCGACGAACATGACCGTGCCGCCGTGGGCGACGGTCTCCTTGACGAACTCGTAGGCGCGGTCGATGTACGACAGCGACTGGAGCAGGTCGATGATGTAGATGCCGTTGCGCTCGGTGAAGATGAAGCGCTTCATCTTCGGGTTCCAGCGACGGGTCTGGTGACCGAAGTGGACGCCGCTCTCCAGCAGCTCCCGCATCGTGACGACGGCCATGGCCGTATCTCCTTGAATGTCTCGGTTGTGCCGCGGATGCCGGACGGCTCCCGCGCCTGACGCCCGTGCGCGCTGTGCCACGAAGGACCGAGTAGCGCTGACACCTGCCGTGTCGGCCGGATGTCGGGGCGTGCGAAGTCGACCCGGTGGCCCGGATCGCCAGAAGAAGTGTACGGGACCGGCGGGGTACCGGGTGACGCCGCTGTCCACAACCTGGGAGCGGTCCACAGGCACCGGCCGGGATCGACGCGCTGCGGGACGGTGTCGGCATGCGACGAACGATGCGGTGGGTGTGGGCGGCGACGGTGTTGCCGCTGGCCCTGGCGGTGACGGTGGCAGGAGCCCGGGCGGACGGCGGGGCGCCGGCACCGGCGTCGGTTCCGGCGGTCGCCCGCGTGTGGCCGGTGGGGGTACGACCGCCGGTGCTGCGCGGCTGGGAGCCCCCGGCGTCGGTGTACGGGCCCGGGCACCGGGGGGTCGACCTGGGCACGGCTGCGGGGGAACCGGTGCGGGCGGTGGCGGCGGGCCGGGTCTCCTACGCGGGGCGGGTCGCGGGGAGGGGTGTGGTGTCGGTGGAGCTGGCGGGCACGGAGCTGCGCACGACCTATGAGCCGGTGACGGCGACGGTGCGCGAGGGGGAGGAGGTGGCGGCGGGGCAGGTGGTGGGGGCGGTCGAGGGGGCGGGGGCGCATTGCGGCGCGGTGGTGTGCGTGCACTGGGGGCTGCTCAGGGGGGAGGCGTACCTGGACCCGTTGCTGCTGTTGCCGCCGTGGCTGTTGAACCGGGGGCCGTCGAGACTGCTGCCGGTGCTGGGGGTTCCGCTGCCGCAGGGGTAGTGCGGGACGGTCGCGCGGCCACGGTCGGGTGGGGCGGTGGCGCGGTGCCGCGCTCCGCACCGGGCGCCGATCAGCCCCGTACACCCCGCAGCGCCATGGCCACGGCTGCCTCGGTGATCACCGCGGGATCCTCCGCCGCGCCCAGCTCGATGCGGCGCACCGCCGCGTCCACGATCCCCTGCACCAGCATCGCGGCCAGTCGGGGCTGCTCGTGCCCCAGTTCCCCCAGCGCGGCGACGATCATCGCGACCAGTCCTCCGTGCGCGGCCCGGATCTTCTCGCGGGCCCCGGCGTCGAGCTCGCTCGCCGAGATCGCGACCACCGCCCGGTGCCGCCGGTCCCCGACCAGGGCCAGCTGCTGTCGCACGTACGCCTCGACCTTGCCCTCAGGGGAAGCCGCCCGCTCCATCGCGGCCTCGACCTCGGCCGCCCACACGGGGAAGTCGGCCCCGCACAGTTCCTCGACCACGGCGGCCCGGGAGCGGAAGTACTCGTACACCGACGACCGGGCGAGTCCCGTCCGCTCGGCCAGCGCCGGGAACGTCAGCGCCTCCGTCCCGCCCTCGGACAGGAGGGACCGCGCGGCGTCCAGCAGGGCGGCTCGCTGCATCGACCGGTGCTCGGCCACGGAGGCCGCTCGAATCCTTGGCACGTCGTCCACTGTACGGACGCACCGCCCCGGAGGGGAGGCAGCACGACGGGGACGCCGGTCACCCGGGCCCGGCAGCGACCGGAAACCCCCGGTCAGCGGCCGAAGCCGGCCAGCTTCGCGCGCAGTTGCAGCACCGACTTGGTGTGGATCTGGCTGACCCGGCTCTCGGTGACCCCGAGCACGTTCCCGATCTCGGCGAGGGTGAGTCCCTCGTAGTAGTAGAGGGTGACCACGGTCTTCTCCCGCTCGGGCAGCGTGTTGATCGCCCGGGCCAGGAACCGCCGCAGCTCCCGGTCCTCGGCCACCTCCACGGGGTTGTCCGCGGCGGTGTCCTCCAGCGTGTCCATGACGCTCAGGCCGTCGCCGCTCTCGCCGCCGACGTGCAGCAGCTCCTCCAGGGCCACCACGTTGGCCAGCGACAGCTGACTGAAGACGGCATGGAGCTCGTCGACCTCGATGCCCAGCTCCGCGGCCACCTCGCCCTCCGAGGGCGTTCTGCGCAGCCGTGCCTCCAGCGTGGCGTAGGCCCGCTCGACGTTGCGGGCCTTCTGCCGGACGGAGCGGGGGATCCAGTCCAGCGCCCGCAGCTCGTCGATCATGGCGCCGCGGATCCGGGTGATCGCGTAGGTCTCGAACTTGATCTCCCGGTCGACGTCGAACTTCTCGATCGCGTCGATCAGCCCGAACACCCCGGAGGAGACGAAGTCGGCCTGCTCCACGTTGGGCGGCAGACCGACGCTCACCCGCCCGGCCACGTACTTGACCAGCGGCGAGTAGTGCAGGATCAGCTGCTCCCGCAGCCGGTCGTCCCCTGTCGCCTTGTACGACCGCCACAGCTCGTCGAGCGTCGAGGGAGCGGGCGGCCGCACGCTGCCACCGTCGCGGGCGGCTGGGGGGATGGCCGCCCGGTCGGACCCGGAGGTGTGCTGGGGCATTCGTCGCCTTGTGCCGTTCTGCTGTGAAGTGCCAGGAATTGCTGTGATGCGCCGAGGATGGAGTGGGTCGGGGCGAGGGGAGCCGGTGGGAGGGGTGGGCGGGGTCTTCGTCTGATGCCGTACGGGGTGGTCCGCACGGGGCCTTTCGTGAGCGTAGCGTGACTGAGGAGTCGCGGTGCGCGAACAGCGGGGCTCCACCCCGGCGCGAACCCCCTGCACGGCGCTTCGGACCGCAGCCGGGGCGTCGCTCTGCGTGATCGTTCGAAGGCGTCAACTCCGGGAATTCCCAAGGGCGTCGGGCGTTCCCCCGGACGGCCGAACACGCTCGGTCAGCGCCGAGTCCGACCGTCCCTGACCGAGATCAGCGCCTGGCGTGTCAACTTCCAGCCGTCGCCGTGTCGTTCGACGTAACCAAGTGCTCGGAGTTCGTACAGTCTGGCGACGGCCTCGTCCTCGGACGTCTGCGCGCCGCGTGCCACCTCTTCGGGTGACGCCGGCCGGTTGCCGGGCAGCGCGGCCAGGACCTGCCGGTTGGCCGGCTCCAGCAGGTCGCGCGGGAGGACGGGACCGCGGCCGGCGGGGGCCAGCTGGCCGATGGCACCCACGAGTTCGACGACCTCGGCGGCGTCCGTTACCAGCGTGGACTCGCCTCTCAGCAGGTCGTGCACCCCGGCGGAGAGACTGCTGGTGGCCGGTCCGGGCACGCCCATGGTGAAGCGGCCGAGCCGCTGCGCGGCCCGCGCGGTGACCAGCGAGCCGCTGCGGTGGGCCGCCTCCACGACGACGGTCCCCCTGGTGAGCGCGGCGATGACCCGGTTGCGGAGCACGAACCTGCTGGCGGTCGGGTGCTCGCCGGGTGGCAACTCCCCCACCACCAGCCCCTGTTCGGCGATCCTGTCGATCAGCCCGGCGTGTCCGCGGGGATAGGGCCGGTCCACCCCGCAGGCCAGTACGGCGACGGTGGCCCCGCCGGCGCCGAGGGCTCCGCGGTGGGCGGCGCCGTCGACTCCGTAGGCCCCGCCGGACACCACCACCCAGCCGCGCTCGGCGAGCCCCGCGGCGAGGCCGGCCGCCATGTGGGCGCCGTACTCGGTGCAGGCCCGGGCGCCGACGACGGCGACGGCCTGCAGCGCCCACATCCGCAGACTGGGCCGCCCCCGCACCCAGAGCCCGAGGGGGCGGGCGTCACCGAGGTCGTCGAGCTGAGCGGGCCACTCGACGTCGCCGGGGGTGACGAAGCGTGTCCCGGCGTTCCGGGCGGTCGCGAGGTCACGTTCCGGGTCGGCCCGTGCGGCCCGGGCCAGGAGACCGGTCCAGCGGGTTCCGCTCACCCCGGGCAGGGGCGGCGCACCGCCCTCGCGCAGGCGGCGGACCACCTCCGACGCCCCGTACTCCCGAAGCCACCGGCCGCCCGTCTCGTCCCCGGGTTCGAGAACCCGGGTGAGGAAGATCCGCGCGAGCAGGTCACCGCCGCTCACGTCGCGACACCTTCGAGGACCGCGCCGCGCCGGACGCCGGTGCGCAGTTCGAGGGCGAGGTTGACGTCGTTGGCGAAGGGCCGGTCGTGACCCGCCAGGTCGGCCAGGGTCCAGGCGACCCGAAGCACCCGGTCGAAGCCGCGGGCGGTGAGAAGGCCCCGGTCGAGGTCCAGCTCGGCCTTGGCCAGCGCGCCGGGCCGGACATGCCAGCGGGTGCGCAGTTCATGGCCGGGGACCTCGCTGTTGGTGCGCCAGGGCAGGCCCTCGTAGCGGCGGGCGGCCCGGTCGCGGGCGACGCGTACCCGGTCGGCCACGGCGGCGGAGGGTTCAGCGCCGCTGTTGAGCCGTAGCAGTTCGTCCCGGGCGACCGGTTCCACGGTCACCCGGAGGTCGACGCGGTCCATCAGCGGACCGGAGAGCCGGGCCCGGTAACGCTTGATCGAGGAGGGCCGGCATTCGCAGACGTCCCCCGGGGTGCCGTGCCGACCGCAGGGGCAGGGGTTCGCGGCGAGGACCATCAGGAACCTCGCGGGCATCCGCAGCATCCCCGCGGCCCGGGCGACCACGACGTGCCCCGACTCCAGGGGCTGGCGCAGGGCGTCGAGGACACTGCTGTGGAATTCGGCCGCTTCGTCCAGGAAAAGAACGCCGTTGTGAGCGAGGGACACCGCGCCGGGTCGTGGCAGACCAGTGCCGCCGCCGACCAGGGAGGCCATGGTGGCCGAATGGTGCGGGGCGCAGTAGGGCGGCTTGCCGACGAGCGGGTGGCCGGGTGGCAGCATCCCGGCGACCGAGTGGACGGCGGTGACCTCCAGGGACTCCTGCCGGCTCAGCTCGGGCAGCAGCCCCGGCAGTCGTTCGGCCAGCATGGTCTTGCCCGCGCCGGGCGGGCCCTTGAAGAAGACGTGGTGCCGTCCGGCCGCGGCCACCTCCAGGGCGGCCCGGGCCACGTGCTGGCCCGCGACGTCCGCGAGGTCGGGTGCGTGCTCGCCGGTCGCCAGGCCGGTGGCGAGTCCCATGCCGGGCAGGGCCAGACCGGCGAGGAAGGGATCGGGACGGATCTCCCCCGGGAGGGGCTCCTCGTCGGGCACCGGTTCATCGGTGAGGACCGCGATCAACTGGCGCAGGCTTCGCACGCCCAGCACGGACACACCCGGCACCAGCGAAGCCTCCGGCACCGCGCTCTCCGGCACGACCACCTGCTCGTATCCGGCGTCCGCGGCGGCCAGCACCGCGGGCAGGATGCCCCGTACCGGCCGCACCCGGCCGTCCAGGCCCAGCTCGCCGATCATCACGATCTCGGCCAGCACCCGGGGATCGATCCGCTCGGCCGCCCCGAGCACGGCCGCGGCCACGGCGAGGTCGAAGCCGCTGCCGCTCTTCGGCACCGACGCCGGGCTCAGCCCCACCGTCAGTTTCTTCGAGGGCCACTGAGCCCCCGAGTTGCCCACCGCCGCGCGTACCCGGTCCTTGCTCTCCGTCAGGCTCTTGTCCGGCAGCCCCACCAGCGTGAAGGCCGCCACCCCGGGCTCCAGGTCCGCCTGGACCTCCACCACCACGCCCTCGACGCCCACCAGCGCCACCGAGCACGTCCGTGCGAAGCCCATCTCAGGCCACCCCTCGCACGTGCTCGACGACGGGTGCCCCGCGCTGCGGCAGGAGCACACCGACCACGTCGATGCGGACGCCGCCCGGCGGCGCTCCGCCGTGGGCGTGGATCCAGTGTTCGGCGAGGCCGCGCAGCCGCTCCGCCTTGCCGGGGGTCACCCCGGCCAGGGGCTGCCCGAAGGGACCCGCCCGCCGGGTCTTGACCTCGCAGACGACCAGGACGTCCCCGTCCCGCGCCACGATGTCGATCTCGCCCGTCCTGCCGCAGCGCCAGTTGCGCTCCAGTACGGTCAGACCGCTCTCCGTCAGCCGCCGCGCGGCCAGCGTCTCGCCGTACCTGCCGAGTGCGCCGCGGGCTCGATTGGTGTTCATGTCGGCACCACCTCCGGCGCCAACCGTCACGCACACCCGGCCCACGTGTTGATCTCGGTGAGCCACTCAGCGGTTGTGGACAACTCCGTCACCCACACGAGTGGCCGCCCCACGGGCTCAGCCGCCCGGCAGCTCCAGGTCGCTCTTGTTCAGCTCCTCGATGTTCACGTCCTTGAACGTGAGGACACGAACCTGCTTCACGAACCGGGCCGGCCGGTACATGTCCCAGACCCAGGCATCCGCCATGGACACCTCGAAGAAGACCTCGCCCTGGACCGAGTGCACCTGCATCTCGTAGTCGTTGGTGAGGTAGAAACGCCGCTCGGTCTCGATCACGTATTTGAACAGACCGACGACGTCGCGGTACTCCCGGTAGAGCTTCAGCTCCATCTCGGTCTCGTACTTCTCGAGGTCCTCGGCGCTCATGGCATGTTCCCCTTCAGCCGTGCGATCCCACCATTGTGCGCCAGTACCGCACGCGCCTAGACGATTTCCGTGTCCAGGGTGACGGGCCTGACGGGGGGACCTTCGTCGAGCAGCCTACGGAACAGCTCGGCGAGTCTGGTCGGATACACCGTCTCATGTGCCCGGGTCAGTTCCCGGCACGTCCACCAGCGCGCTCCGGCGACGCTGCGCCGCTCCAGCTCGGTCAGGCCCCTGGCCTCGGTGGCCGTCTGCGTCGTACGGGCCAGGTAGTACCACTCGTCCTGGTCCCAGCGACGGCCGGCGAACGGGAAGGAGCAGGTCCGCCGCCACAGCACCGGCCCGAGTTCGACCTCCGTGATGCCGGTCTCCTCGCCGAGTTCCCGCAGCGCGGCCTGCTCACGGGTCTCGTCGCCCTCCAGACCGCCGCCCGGCGTGAACCACCAGTCGTCGGCCGGATCGTCCGGTTCGTGGCCGTGCAGCAGCAGAATGCGGTCGTAGGGATCGAGCAGGACGACCCGGGCCACCTTGCGCAGGCCGCCCTCGTACGGCGCCTCAGCGGGCACCGGCGGGCTCCGTGCGGCCGCGGGCGCGGGACCGGCCCAGCAGGTTGGCGACCGGGCCGTACGCGCCGCCACCGAGGACCAGCACGGCACCGGCCACGACCATGAACTCGATGGTGCGCAGCGGACCCGGCCGCGAGAGACTGCCCAGCACCTCGAAGCCGGTCGGGCGCTTGAGCATGCCCTTCATCGGCCAGACCACGGCGTCCACCCGGGCGCTCACGGCGCTGCGCGCCACCGTGCCCTGCGCCGCGTCGGTGAGGTGGGCGGTGGAGTCGAGGGAGCCCTGCCGCTCGTCGCCGAGCAGGAAGAGCCGGCCCTTGGGGACGGTGACGGTCGGGAAGCCCTGGAGCTCGGCCAGGCTGCCCGCCGGCAGATACGGTTCGTCGATACGCTTGCCGTTGACGGTCAGCTTGCCGTCGGTGCAGCAGGCGACCGTGTCCCCGCCGACCGCGACCACGCGCTTGACGACGTCCGCGTTGGCGACCCAGCTGCTGTCGTGGAAGACGACGACGTCGCCCCGGCGCACCTCACTGCCGTCGATGCGCTGGCCCACGACCCGGTCGCCGGCGTCGATCGTCGGCGTCATCGAGCCGGTGGGCACGGTGTACGGCCGGTAGACCACCGCCGCCCAGCCGAATCCGCCGAGGAACAGCACGATGCCCAGCGCCACGGCGATCCCGGACAACCGGTTCCCGAGCCCGCCGCCGGCCCGCGCCGTGCCGGTGCTGGTGCCTCCGCCGCTGCGCGGGGCCG
Source organism: Streptomyces sp. NPDC006655 (assembly GCF_040703965.1). NCBI lineage: Bacteria > Bacillati > Actinomycetota > Actinomycetes > Kitasatosporales > Streptomycetaceae > Streptomyces > Streptomyces sp. NPDC006655. The sequence goes on from NZ_JBEYJU010000033.1 coordinate 26,125, forward strand.
TACGTATCGTGCTCTCGCCGCTCATGAGGCCGCACCCTACCCGGCGGTACCGGGCAGGGGCAGCCCTTCTTCGGCAGCCCCGGTCACAAGCTCCCCAAGGGTTTCACATGGGCCGGTCCCCCGACGCCCGCGTGCCGCGTTCAGCGCTTGCCGGCGGCCGCGCGCCGGTCGAACTTCGACCCGGCCAGGTCGTCCCGCCGGCGGCGCCACACCGCGATCGGCAGGACGGCGGCGACGGCCACGCCCTCCGGGGCCACCGAGAGGGAGGCCGCGGCGGAGGACTGCGTGCCGATGCCGGACTGGTCGAAGGTGTCCGGGACGGGCAGCGTGCCCCAGCGGTTGATCGGCCAGGCCTTGACGATGGCCCGTCCGACGACCTCGTCCACCGGGACCATGCCGTGGTGCTTGTCGGACTGGTTGTAGCGGGAGTCGCGGGAGTTCTGCCGGTGGTCGCCCATCACCCAGATGGAGCCCTTGGGCACCTTCACCGTGAACTGGCCGCCCTGGTCGTCGACGCTGCACGGAGTGTTGCCCGGGTACACGTAAGGCTCGTTCAACGCGTGGCCGTTGACCTTGAGCGGGCCGCTGCCCTTGCAGGAGACGGTGTCGCCGCCGACCCCGATGACGCGCTTGATCAGGTCCTTCTCCTGGGCGGACGGCATCAGGCCGATCCAGCTGAGGAAGGTCTGGATAGCGTTCGGCTGGGCGGTGGGCTCGCCCGCCAGCCAGTCGTCCGGGTCGTGGAAGACGACGACCTCGCCGCGCTTCGGCTCGGAACCGAACCACGGCGTGAGCTTGTCGACGAGGACGCGGTCACCCTGCTGGAGGGTGTTCTGCATCGAGTCCGACGGGATCGAGAACGCCTGCACCAGGAACGTCTTGATCAGCAGCGCCAGGACCAGCGCGATACCGATCAGGATCGGCAGCTCCTTCCAGAAGGAGCGGGGCTTCTTCGGCGCGGCCGCCGCCGAGTCGCCCCCGTCACCGCCGGGGCCGGCCCCGTCGCCGCCGGAGTACGGGCCGTCCGCCGGGGTCGGGCCCCCGGCCGGTCCGCTCTCACTCCCGGAGGTGGAACCACCGTCTGCGCTGGGGACGTTCTCCTCGGGGCGCCCGCCGTGGTCCTCGCCGTCGTGTCCCGACCGTGCGCCTACCGCCACATCCCCCACGCCAACTCCTTACTCCGTGCCGCCGCCCGCGCCATCCACGGCGCAGGCCCACCACTCCCATAACGAGCGGGAGTTCCGCAGGGCTCGGGAGTTGGACGTATCCGTTCGGAACGTCGGAGGCAACCCTATGCGACACCCGGGGAGCCGCGGTCGACCCCGACACGGAGTGGGAAACGCTTGCGAAGGTTTTAGGTTCCTCGAGCGAGGCCCAGTGTCCGAGCGGCCAGCCGATCCATTTGGCCCGGCCGACCACGTTGCTCACGGGGACCGTGCCGCCGTAGGCGGTGTCCTGATGGGCCCGGGAGTCGGCCGAGTTGCCGCGGTGGTCGCCCATCACCCAGAGCCGTCCCTGCGGGACGGTGATGTCGAACTCCTGTGTGGAGGGGGCGTTCCCCGGATAGAGGTAGGTGCCCTCGGTGAGGGGAACGCCGTTGACCGTCACCCGGCCTTGCGCGTCACAGCACTTGACGTGGTCGCCGCCGACACCGATGACCCGTTTGATGAGGTCCTTCTCGTTGGCCGAGGGCAGCAGACCGATGAAGGTGAGCCCCTCCTTGAGCTGTTTGACGACGACCGGGTCGTTCGCTTTGGTGGTCTGCTCGTCGGCCAGCCAGCCGCCCGGGTCGTGGAAGACGACGACGTCCCCGCGGTGCGGCTGCCACCCGAACCACGGCGTGAACTTGTCGACCAGGACGCGGTCGCCGATCCGGATCGTCTGTTCCATCGAGCCCGACGGGATCACGAAGGCCTGCACGAGGAACGTCTTCAGCACCAGCGCTATCAGGACGGCCACACCGACCAGCAGCGGTATCTCCCGCATGGCTCCGCGCCGGCGCTTGCGCTTGACCTTGCGCTGGAGCTTGCGCCGCTCCGCGCGGGAGCGGCCGCCGCCCGGGCTGGAAGTGCGCCGGGCCCCGGTGGGCAGCAGGGTGGCGGCGGCGTCGACCGGCACGCCGCGCGGTTTGCCCCGGTTACCCATGGGCACCCGCCCCTGCCGACCGCTCCGGCTCCTCCGACTCCGGGCCCGGCACGCGCGCGTAGGCGGTGGGACGGGTGAGCCTGGTCCAGTGGGCGTACGGCCAGATGATCCAGTCGGCGCGGCCGACGACCTTCCCGACGGGGACCATGCCGCCACCGGGCGAGCCCAGGTGGTCGCGGGAGTCGCTGGAGTCGCTGCGGTGGTCACCGAGGACGAAGAGCCGGCCGCCGGGGACGACGACGTCGAAGGCCACGGTGGAGGGGGCGTCCCCCGGGTAGAGGAACGCGGTCTCGTCGACCGGCCGGCCGTTCACCTCGATCCTCCCCTTCTTGTCGCAGCAGACGACATGGTCTCCTCCCACACCGACGACGCGTTTGATGTAGTCGGCGTCCCCGAAGTACCCGGCTCCGTCGAACACGACGACGTCGCCGCGGCGCGGCTGGGCACCGAAACGGTACGCCAACTTATCTACGAGAACCCGGTCCCCGATCCTCAATCCCTGTTCCATGGATCCGCTGGGAATCTGGAATGGCTGAGCCACGAAGGCGTTGAGGGCGAGCAGAAACGCCAGGCAGGTGAAGAGGATCAGGGTGATCCAGCCGCCCGGCAGCCAGTCGGCGAGCCGGATCAGCAACGCGAAACGCGACCGGCCCTCCACGGCCCCTGGTCCGGGGCGGGAGGAACGGTCGCGTTCCGTCGGCTGTGCTTCGGTGTCCATCGAGGCCAGATGGTATCCGGCCGCGACAAGAACCCCGTCGCGCGAGATCAGTTCTCGCGCTTCTCCTTGATCTTCGCGGCCTTACCGCGCAGCTCGCGCAGGTAGTAGAGCTTGGCGCGACGCACGTCACCGCGGGTGACGAGCTCGATCTTCTCGACGATCGGGGTGTGCACCGGGAAGGTGCGCTCGACGCCGACGGAGAAGGAGACCTTGCGGACCGTGAAGGTCTCGCGGACACCGCTGCCCTGGCGGCGGATCACAACGCCCTTGAACTGCTGCACACGGGAGCGGTTGCCCTCGATGACGCGGACGTGGACGTTGACGGTGTCACCCGGGCGGAAGGCCGGGACGTCGCTGCGCAGCGACGCGGCGTCGACGGTGTCGAGCAGGTGAGACATTTCGTCTGCTTTCTTCGCTGATGCCACAGGTCATCAACGGCAACTAGGTGTTCCATGAGGACTGCCGTGCGGGTCGGGGCGGGCGTCGTGTCCCCCTGCGGCAGGGGCGCACGCCGGACGGACGCACAACAGCGGCCTATTCTTCCACGGCCTCTGGCCTGCGCCAAAATCGGCCGTGGGGGGCGCCCTGCGGGTCCGGGGCCCAGCCCAGGATGGAGAGCATCTCGCGGTCCTTCTTGTCGAAGGCCTCGGGGTCGCAGCGCTCGATCAGGTCGGGCCGGTGGGCGGCCGTCCGCCGCAGCGCCTCGTCGCGGCGCCAGCGGGCGATCTTGCCGTGGTGGCCGCTGAGCAGCACCTCGGGGATGTCCCGGCCACGCCAGACGGGCGGCTTGGTGTAGACGGGGCCCTCCAGGAGGTTGGCCATCGCGCCGGGGGCGAAGGAGTCGTCCCGGTGCGACTCGGCGTTGCCGAGGACGCCGGGCAGCAGCCGGGCCACCGCCTCGGTGATCACCAATACCGCCGCCTCGCCGCCGGCGAGCACGTAGTCGCCGATGGACACCTCGTACACCGGTATCCGGGTCGCGTACTCGTCCATGACGCGCCGGTCGATGCCCTCGTAGCGGGCCGGCGTGAAGATCAGCCAGGGGCGTTCGGAGAGTTCGACGGCGAGTTCCTGGGTGAAGGGGCGGCCGCTCGGGGTGGGCACGATCAGCGCGGGGGCGTGCGAGCCGGTCTCGTAGCCGTCGGCGAGCGCGGTGTCGAGGGCGTCGCCCCAGGGCTCGGTCTTCATGACCATGCCGGGCCCGCCGCCGTACGGGGTGTCGTCGACGGTGTTGTGGCGGTCGTACGTCCAGGCCCGCAGGTCGTGCACGTGGACGTCGAGCTGCCCACGCGCGCGTGCCTTGCCGACCAGCGAGACGTTCAGCGGTTCCAGGTACTCGGGGAAGATCGTGACGACGTCGAGGCGCATCTCTACGACTCTTCCCGGGAGGACGCGATCTCGGCCCGGTCGTCGATCAGGCCCGGCGGCGGCGCGATGACCGCCTTCTGCTCCTCCAGGTCGATCTCGACGACGATCTCCTGCACGAACGGGATCATCACCTCGGTGCCGTCGGGGCGCTCCACGATGAACAGGTCCTGGGAGGGCAGGTGCGAGATCTCGGTGATCCGGCCGACCTCGGTGCCGTCCTCGGTGACCACGTCCAGGTCCATGAGCTGGTGGTCGTAGTACTCGTCCTCGCCCTCGGGCAGTTCCTCCGGGTCGATCTCGGCGATCAGCAGGGTGTTGCGCAGGGCCTCGGCGCCGGTGCGGTCCTTGACGCCCTCGAAGCGCAGCAGCAGACGGCCGCTGTGCACGCGGCCCGTCTCGATGGTGAGCGGTCCCACGCCGGCGGGGTCGGTGGCGAGCACGGCGCCGGGGGCGAGCCTGAGCTCGGGTTCGTCGGTGCGTACCTCCACGGTGACCTCGCCCTTGATGCCGTGGGCGCGGCCGATCCGTGCGACTACGAGCTGCACTGTGCCTGGTCTCCTGTCATTCCCTGCTCATACGACTGCGCTCATACGACTGCGGGCCGGGGACGGCCGGCGGCCCTCCCCGGCCCGAGCCGGTTGCGATGAAGCGTCAGCGGACGTGGTCCACGTCGACGAGGTCGACGCGGACACCACGGCCGCCGATGGCGCCCACGACGGTGCGCAGGGCACGCGCGGTACGGCCGTTGCGGCCGATCACCTTGCCGAGGTCGTCGGGGTGCACCCGAACCTCCAGCACGCGCCCGCGACGCAGGTTGCGCGAGGCGACCTGCACATCGTCAGGGTTGTCGACGATGCCCTTCACGAGGTGCTCAAGCGCCTCTTCGAGCATCTGCTCAGGCCTCGGTCGACTCGGACTCGGCAGCGGCCTCGTCCTTCTTCTCAGCCTTCTTCTTCTGGGTGATCGCCTCACCCTTGCCCTCGTCGTCACCGCCGAGCGCCTCGAACGACGGACGCGTCGACTTCGGTGCGGCGACGAGCAGCGGCGCCGGGGCGGGCTCGCCCTTGAACTTCTGCCAGTCGCCGGTCTTCTTCAGGATGGCGAGCACGGGCTCGGTCGGCTGGGCGCCGACACCGAGCCAGTACGCCACGCGGTCGGCGTCCACCTCGATGACCGACGGGTTGTAGGTCGGGTGGTACTTGCCGATCTCCTCGATCGCACGGCCGTCACGACGGGTGCGGGAGTCGGCGACGACGATGCGGTAGTGAGGCGAACGGATCTTGCCCAGACGCTTCAGCTTGATCTTGACTGCCACGGGAGTGGATTCTCCTGGTTTTGACGTGGTTGGGCACGGCGAGACTGCCGCGTGGGGTTGCGGTACCCGAGTGCCCGATGGACGCGTCAGCCGGAGGAGAGAGGGGTCCTGTGCGACTGTCGAGTACAGCTAGCCATTGTGCCACACCCTGCGGGTCGCTCTGTCCGGCGGCCGTGCGAGGGCATGCCGGAAGCGCACCCGGCGGGGAGGTGTCACGTCGGGTGCGCTGAGCGGCATCACGGTGCGGCGACGGCTGCGGCTGCCACGAGCAGCCGCGGCCTACGCCGCGCCGACGACCTCCGGGATGCGGAACGGCTTGCCGCAGCCGCCGCACACGATGGGCGCCTGGGCCAGGACCGACGGGACCACCCGGACGTTGCGGCCGCAGTCGCACACCGCCTTGACGCGGACGCCGCCGCCGGAGGACCCGTGGCGGGCGGCCGGGCCGCGGAAGGTGCGGGTGGTGTCGGCGGAGGTGGCCACCGTGTGCGCCTTGAGGGCGCGTTGCAGTCTCTCGATGGTCGGACGGTACCGGCGCTTCGCCTCGGGGTTGAGGGAGACCAGCGAGAAGCCGCTGCTGGGATGCGGCTCGTCGGGGTGGTCCAGGCCCAGTTCCTCGGCGATCGCCAGGAATCGGCGGTTGTGGTAGCGGCCGGCCCGTGAGGTGTCGCGGACTCCGCGGGAGGCGGCGATGCCGTGGACTGCCTCATGGAGCAGCCGTTCGAAGGAGAGTTCGTGACCGCACGCGGACGACGACTCCCCGATCAGGGACTCTGGCGCGGCAAGGTCCGGCAGCTCGGGGTGGTACCGCTGAATGTCGGCCCACGCCTGCGCCAGCTCTGCGGCGAGGACAGGTGGTGTCTGTGTCGTGCTCACGTAATGACAACGAGCGGGGGTGCCGCTGTGTTCCTATTCCGGGGCATCCCAAATAATTTGCACGTACCCGTCAGTTGCCGCTGATGCGTGGAGACGAGTACGGGTGCGCTGATCTGCGGAGAAGCCGCACAGCTCCTACCAAGCCGGTGCGTAGTCCGACGTACGCCCCGGCGCGTACCCACGGGCCGAGCGCCGGGGCGGCGGTGGTCGGTGGCTGCGCAAGACACGTTTCGGCCGCTCTCGTGGCGGAGGACGCCCCTTCGGTCAGCGTGCCCGGCGAACCCGACGTTACTCGGGGCCGACCATGGCCAGAACCACCGTGTCGTGGGTCCGATGGTAGAGCCCCAAGTTGCCGGGATGTGAAATCTCGCCACAGTCATAGTCCATGCACAAGCGGGGTCCCGCGACCTCTGGACGCCATCGCGAGCCCGGAGTTATGTGGCATAGGTGGGAAGTGCGAGCGCACGACACGGGGGCCACGAAATCGGTCAGTGCGTATCTCTCGGCGGATTGGGGCGCTTACCTATGACACCTACGCTCGTGCGGCACCAGCCTCCTTCTCAGGCGGGCTCCACCCCCCGCGTGAACCTGGGCGCACGCGCGCGTGACTGGTCCGAGATCCAGGAGCGGATGCTGGTGCCGCTCTACGAGACCGTCCACGAGCGACTCGAAGTGGGCCCGGCCACCCGGCTGCTCGGCCTGCGCTGCGGTTCCGGTCTCGCCCTGCTGATGGCGGCGGCCAGAGGAGCCGCGGTGACCGGCGTCGACTCCTCTCCCGAACGGCTCGCCCTCGCCCGTGAGCGGCTGCTGCCCGACCCTGTCACGGGGGTACGCGTGCGTGGCCGCGGCGCCCGGATCGTCCAGGGCTCGCCCCGGGACGCGGCCGGCGCGCAGGCACCGGAGTACAACCTGATCACCGCCTTCGAGCCGATCGGCTGCCTGGCCGGCGACGCCCAGCGGCTCGGTGACCTGCTCGCCGAGGCGGTCCCGTCGGCGGCCCGCGGGGCGGCCGTGGTGCTGACCGGCTGGGGTCCGCCGGAACGCTGCGCGACCTCCTCCGTGCTCCGGGTGGCCGCGAAGTTGGCCGATCCTTTGCGCAGTACGGGCTGTTGGCGGCCGGCCCGCCGGGACGACCTGGAGGAGGTCGCCGGGCGGGCCGGTCTGCGGATCGACGGTTCGGGGCGGGTCTCCTGCCCGTTCGGGTACGCCGACGCGGACAACGCGGTGCGGGGGTTGCTGTCGACCGGGCTGTTCGACGCGGGGATCGCGGCGGCCGACGAGGAGCAGGTCGGCAAGGAGCTGGTCGAGGCGCTCCAACCGTACCGTCGCGCGGACGGCACGGTGTGGATGCCCAATGTCTTCCGGTACCTGATCGCGCGGGTGCGCTGACGCTCCGCCGACGGGCCGACTCAGCCCATGAACTTCTTGAACTCGTCCGGCAGCTCGAAGTTCTCCGCGCCCTGCTGCGGCATTCCGAAGGCGTTACCGCCCTGGGCGGCGGCCTCGCGCCGCTGGGCCGCCTCCAGCTCCTGCTGCTTGCGCTTCATCGGGTTGCCGGAGCGCTGCTTGCCCTTGGCCTGCTTCTGCTGCTTGCGCTGCCGGCCGGGGCCGCCGCCCATGCCCGGGATCCCCGGCATGCCGGGGATGCCGCCGCCCTGGGCCATGCGGGACATCATCTTGCGGGCCTCGAAGAACCGCTCGACGAGGTTCTTCACCGCGCTGACCTCGACGCCCGAACCACGGGCGATGCGGGCGCGCCGGGAGCCGTTGATGATGGTCGGGTCCTGGCGCTCGCCGGGGGTCATCGACTTGATGATGGCGGCGGTGCGGTCGACGTCCCGCTCGTCCAGGTTGTTGATCTGGTCCTTGATCTGGCCCATGCCGGGCAGCATCCCGAGCAGCTTGCTGATGCTGCCCATCTTCCGGACCTGCTCCATCTGGGCCAGGAAGTCGTCCAGGGTGAAGTCCTGGCCCTTCTTGGACGCCAGCTTGGAGGCCATCTTCTCGGCCTCTTCCTGGTCGAACACCTTCCCGGCCTGCTCGAGCAGGGTGAGCAGGTCACCCTGGTCGAGGATGCGGGAGGCCATCCGGTCAGGGTGGAACGCGTCGAAGTCCTCGAGCTTCTCGCCGCTCGACGCGAACATGATCGGCTTGCCGGTGACCTGGCGGATCGACAGGGCGGCACCACCGCGGGCGTCGCCGTCCAGCTTGGACAGGACCACGCCGTCGAAGCCGACGCCGTCGCGGAAGGCCTCGGCGGTGGTGACGGCGTCCTGACCGATCATGGCGTCGACGACGAACAGGATCTCGTCCGGCGAGACCGCGTCCCGGATGTCCGCGGCCTGCTGCATCATGTCCTGGTCGACACCGAGGCGGCCGGCGGTGTCCACGATCACGATGTCGTGGACCTTCTGCTTGGCGAACTCGATGGAGTCCTTGGCGACCTTGACCGGGTCGCCGACGCCGTTGCCGGACTCCGGGGCGTAGACGGCGACACCGGCGCGCTCGGCGACGACGCTCAGCTGGTTCACGGCGTTCGGGCGCTGGAGGTCGGCCGCGACCAGGACCGGCGAGTGGCCCTGCTCCTTCAGCCAGCGGCCGAGCTTGCCCGCGAGGGTGGTCTTACCGGCACCCTGCAGACCGGCCAGCATGATCACGCTCGGCGGCGTCTTGGCGAACCGCAGGCGGCGGGTCTCGCCGCCGAGGATCGTGACCAGCTCGTCCTTCACGATCAGCAGGACCTGCTGGGCCGGGTTCATCGAACGCGAGACCTCGGCGCCGAGGGCACGCTCCTTGACGTTCTTGATGAACGCCCGCACGACCGGCAGGGCCACGTCCGCTTCGAGCAGCGCGATGCGGATCTCCCGCGCCACGGCGTCGATGTCCGCCTCGCTGAGCCGCCCCTTGCCCCTGAGGGACTTGAAAGTGGCTGAGAGGCGATCAGAAAGGGTATCGAACACGGCTGCGTCGGTCCTCGGCGTAGGCGACAGTCTGGGCTGCCCTCCAGGGTATCCGGCCGCGCAAGGAAGTCGTCCCCACCGTGCGCGACCGGTCGGTCGGACCCGCGGGTCAGGCCCGCAGGGTCTCCTCCAGCGCCCGGGCCACCGAGGCCGCCTCCTCGCCCGACAGCGGGGTCCCGGCGGCCGAGGTCACGTAGAAGGCGTCCACGGCGTTCGAGCCCAGCGTGGAGACGTGGGCGCTGCGCATCCGCACACCCGCCTTCTCCAGCGCGTGCCCGATCCGGAACAGCAGCCCGGGTGCGTCCTGGGCGCGCACCTCGAAGACCGTCGCGTGCCGGGAGGCCGCCGAGGCCACCGTCACGCGCGGCGGCGGCGCCGTCCGGCCGCGGCGCCTCGGGTAGGCCGCGTCCCGCTCGGCGAGGCGTCCCGCGATGTCGAGCGAGCCGTCCAGCGCCCGTACCAGGTCGGCCCGCAGCCGGGCGGCCTGCGGCAGCGAGCCGTACTCGGCCGCCACCCGCCAGTCGAGGAGCAGCACCGTGCCGTCGCCGTCGTCGACGTCGGCCGGGAGCCGCAGGGTACGCAGTTCGGCCGTGCGGACCGTGAGGCGGTGCACTGCCAGCACCCCGGAGACGGCGGGCAGGACGCCGGGCTGGTCGGGCACGGCGATGAGCAGCTCCACGCCGAGCGGTTCCGGGTCGCCGGTCGGCTCGTCGTCGGTGGCCGCCGGCTCGGTCTGGGCGCGCAGGGCCAGCACCGGACCGCCGGTGCGGAACGCCTCGATGGCGAGCCGCTCCTGCTCGGCCGTGGGCGCGGCCGGCTCGGGTTCGTCGGCGGTGTCCCCGGCGAGGACCGCGGAGACCCGCTTGACCAGGTCGGCGACGAGGGAGCCGCGCCAGGAGGACCAGGCGGCCGGGCCGGTGGCCAGGGCGTCCGCCTCGGTGAGGGCGTGCAGCAGTTCCAGGGTGCCCTGGCTGCCGACGGCCTCGGCGACCAGCCGGAGGGTGGCCGGGTCCTCCAGGTCGCGGCGGGTGGCGGTCTCGACGAGCAGCAGGTGGTGGCGTACGAGGGTGGCCAGCACGGCCACGTCCGCGCGGTCGAAGCCGATCCTGGCCGCCACGTCCTTGGCGATGATCTCGCCGGCCACGGAGTGGTCGCCGGGCCAGCCCTTGCCGATGTCGTGCAGCAGGGCGGCGACCAGGAGCAGGTCGGGGCGGTGCACGCGGCGGGTGAACTCGGAGGCGCGCACGGCGGTCTCGATGAGGTGCCGGTCGACGGTCCAGATGTGCACGGCGTTGCGCTGCGGGCGGCAGCGCACCCGCTCCCAGTCGGGGAGCAGGCCGGTGATCAGGCCCTCGGCCTCCAGTGCCTCCCAGACGTCGACCGTCGGCCGGCCGGAGCCGAGGAGTGTGACCAGCAGTTCGCGGGCCTCGGCGGGCCAGGGGGTGGGCAGCGGGCGGACGGTCTCGGCCATGCGGCGGACGGCGTGCAGGGAGAGCGGGAGGCCGGCCTGGGCCGCGGCGGCCGCGGCGCGCAGCGGGAGCACGGGGTCGCGTTCGGGGCGTGCGGCGCGGGCGAGCACCACCTCGCCGTCCTGTTCCACCACCCCTTCGGCGAGCGGGGAGCGCTCGGGGACGGCCTTGCCGCCGCCGAGCATGGCGCGCAGCCGCGGCCGCACGGCGCGCGAGCGCAGCACGCGCCCCACTTCACGCCAGGTGACGTCGCTGGCGTACGAGATGACGCGCGCGGACTCGTAGACCTGGCGGAGCAGGGTGTCGGCGTCGAGGAGGTCCAGTTCGGCGGCGACCTGGTCCTGCTCCTGGAGGGCGAGCCGGTCGGTCGCGCGCCCTGTCGCCAGGTGCAGGGCGTCACGGACGTCGAGAAGGCGCCTGCGGGCGTCGGCGAGGCCCGCGCGCGGGGCGTCGGCCACCCAGGAGGCGGCGACGGCGCGCAGGGCGGTGGCGTCGCGGAGGCCGCCGCGGGCCTCCTTCAGGTCCGGTTCCAGCAGGTACTGGAGTTCGCCCTGGCGTTCGGCGCGCTCCGCGCACAGCTCCTGGAGTTCCAGGAGGCGTTTGGGTGCCTGGTTGCGCCAGTCGGCGAGGATGGCGGTGCGCAGTCCCGAGGTGAGGCCGCGGTCGCCGGCGATGTGCCGGGCGTCGAGGAGGCCGAGCTGGACCTTGAGGTCCTCGCCGGCGGTCTTGCGGGCCTCGGCGGGTGTGCGCACCGAGTGGTCGAGGGCGAGGCCGAGGTCCCAGACGGGGTACCAGAGCCGGTCGGCGACCGCGGCCACCGCACCGGGGTCGCCGCCGTCGTGCAGCAGCAGGAGGTCCAGGTCGCTGCGCGGGGAGAGCTCACCGCGGCCGTAGCCGCCGACGGCGACCAGGCAGACGCCGCCCCTGATGCCCTCGGTGGCCGCCGCGAACAGTCCGCTCAGCCATTCGTCGGTCAGCTCGGCGAGGGCGGCACGGCGCGGCGGCCCGGACCGCGCCCCCTCGGTGAGGAGGCGCAGCCGGGCCGCCGCGTAGCCGCTGGGTCCCGTGTCCTCTGCGTCGTTCCGCACATCCGTACCCGTCACCCGGCGACTCCTGCCTGTATGCAGATGGTGGTTCTGTTCTACAGCGCGTCCGGGCCGCGCTCGCCCGTGCGGACCCGTACGGCGGTCTCGACCGGCAGCGACCAGACCTTGCCGTCGCCGATCTTGCCGGTGCGGGCGGCCTTGACGATGACGTCGATCAACTGCTCGGCGTCGTCGTCCTCGGCCAGTACCTCGATACGGATCTTGGGCACCAGGTCGACCGTGTACTCGGCACCACGGTAGACCTCGGTGTGGCCGCGCTGCCGACCGTATCCGCTGGCCTCGGTGACCGTGAGGCCGTGGACGCCGAAGGCCTGCAGGGCCTCCTTGATCTCGTCGAGCCGGTGGGGCTTCACGACGGCGGTGATGAGCTTCATGCGTCCACCTTCTTGCTCGTGCCGGCCAGGGCCGCGGTCACGGAGCCGACGACACCGCCGCCCGCACCGCTGAAGTCGTATGCAGTCTCGGCGTGCTCGGCCTGGTCGATGCCGGAGATCTCCTCGTCCTCGGTGACCCGCATGCCGATGGTCTTGTCGAGGAGGAAGGCGAGGACCGCGGAGGCGACCAGGGAGTAGGCGAGGACCGCGCCGACACCGGCGCACTGCTTCCACAGCTGGGTGAAGGAGTGGTCGCCGTAGAAGACACCGGTCGCGGTGGACTGGCCCTTGCCGGTGGCGAAGAAGCCGATGAGCAGGGAGCCGATGATGCCGCCGACCATGTGGACGCCGACCACGTCGAGGGAGTCGTCGAAGCCGAACTTGAACTTCAGGCTGACCGCGGCGGCGCAGGCGACACCGGCGATGACACCGACGGCGATGGCGCCGAGCGGGGAGACCGCGCCACCGGACGGGGTGATCGCGACCAGGCCGGCGACCGCGCCGGAGGCGGCGCCGAGGGTGGTGAACGCGCCGTGCCGGATCTTCTCGTAGGCGAGCCAGGCCAGCATGGCGGCGGCGGTGGCGACCTGCGTGTTGACGAACATCAGCGCGCCGACGCCGTCGTCGTTGCCGAGCCACGAGCCGGCGTTGAAGCCGAACCAGCCGAACCACAGGAGACCTGCGCCGAGCATGACCAGCGGGAGGCTGTGCGGGCGCATCGGGTCCTTCTTGAAGCCGACGCGCTTGCCGATGACCAGGATGACGCCGAGGGCGCCGGCACCGGCGTTGATGTGGACCGCGGTACCACCGGCGAAGTCGATCACGCCGAGCTTGAAGGCCCAGCCGTCGGCGCCCCACACCCAGTGGGCGACCGGGACGTAGACGATCGTCAGCCACAGGGCGACGAAGAGCGCCCAGGCCGAGAACTTCACGCGGTCCGCGATGGCGCCGCTTATCAGGGCCGGGGTGATGACCGCGAACATCATCTGGAAGACCATGAAGACGAAGATCGGGATCGTGTAACCGGGCCAGAGCTCGGTCAGCCCGACGTGGCTCATGCCCAGCCAGTGGGAGTCGTAGCCGATGAAGCCGTTGCTGGAGCCGAAGGCCAGGGAGAAGCCGTAGAGCACCCACAGGATGGTGACGATCCCGATGCTGATGAAGCTCATCATCAGCATGTTCAGGGTGCTCTTGACGCGGACCATGCCGCCGTAGAAGAAGGCGAGGCCCGGCGTCATGAGCAGCACCAGGGCGGAACAGATGAGCATGAAGCCCGTGTTCGCGGAGGACAGCTTGGGTGCCTCCGCGGCAAGCGTGATGGCGGCTGATGCCATCGGCGTCTCCTCGTCGGTTGGTACGGCCCCGTGCGGGTCGGAGCGTGAGCGGTCCGGTGAAGCGGGGGGTGGGCCGGTTATGCGCCATGAGATTGGCGCAGCGCGGTTTCCGTGGAAGCCCCTCGTTGTTTCGCCGGGGTGACGAAGGCGCCCTGCGTGTTACGCGTCGATGAACTACGAGATGTCCGACTCCGGGATCGTTATCGTGACGCAACCTTCCCGCGGAGGTCTCCGGGCGGAACAGAGCCGGCCGCGGCGGCCTTCCGAATGACCTGGCATGGGGGAGCCGAGTCGGGCAGTTCGGGAGGGCCGGCCGCGGCCGGGGTCCGGGGTCGCCGGGGTTCAGACCGCCTCGGCGGTCTCCGGCAGGTCGGCGGCGAGCTGCTCCGTGAGGTCGACGACCGCCGCCAGGTCGCCGTAGTCGCGGACGGCCGAGTCGACCGTCTTTCGGATACGAGTGTTCACACGCTCCGAGCGCACCTTCTTGGCGATGCCCAGGGCCTCGGCCGCCAGCACCGTGCTCTGCTCGGGCTCGCCCCGCAGCAGGTGCACGGTGGCCATGCCGATCAGGTTCAGTGCGTACGACCGCTGGTGCTCGGCGTCCTTGGCGAACAGCTCCACCGCCCGCTGCATCAGGGGCTCGGCCAGGGAGGCGTAGGTGGGGCTGCGGCCCGCGACGTAGGCGAGGTCACGGAAGGAGTGGGAGTTCTCCCCGTAGAGCTCGGCCTCGGAGAAGAAGCGGATCCAGTCGGGGTCCGGTTCGTCCCACTCGTCGGCCTCGGCGAAGGTGTCCTCGGCCATCCGGACCGCTCGCTTGCACTTGCCGGGCTGGCCCATGTTGGCGTAGGCGCGGGCCTCCATCGCATACAGCATCGCCTGGGTGCGCGGGCTGGCGCAGTCCCGGCTGCCGTACTGGGCGAGGTGGATCAGCTCCAGGGCGTCGTCGGGCCGGCCGAGGTGGATCATCTGGCGGCTCATGCTGGAGAGCACGTACGAACCGAGCGGCTTGTCACCGGCCTCCTTGGCCGCGTGCAGGGCGAGCACGAAGTACTTCTGCGCGGTGGGCTGGAGCCCGACGTCGTACGACATCCAGCCGGCCAGCTCGGCGAGTTCGGCGGCGACCTGGAAGAGCTTGCGGGAGGTGGGCTCCGACTGGGGCTCCTGGAGGAGGTCGGTGACCTCGTGCAGCTGGCCGACGACCGCCTTGCGGCGCAGTCCGCCGCCGCACTGGGCGTCCCACTGCCGGAACATCACCGTGGTGGACTCCAGCAGCTCCAGCTCGGGCTTGGAGAGGCGGCCGGGCCGGCGGGACTCGACCGCCGGTTCCCCGGCCGTCTGCTGCGGGCCGCCCGGCGCGGGGACCAGCCAGCGCTGCATGGGCTCGATGAGGGACGGGCCCGCCGACAGGACCAGCGAGGTTCCGAGGAAGCCGCGCCGCGCCAGCATCAGGTCGCTGCGCGAGAACTCGCTGAGCAGGGCCACCGTCTGCGGGCCCGTCCAGGGCAGGTCGACGCCGGTCGCCGAGGGTGACTGGCGGGCGGCCCGCAGACCGAGGTCCTCGACCGGGACGACACAGCCGAACCGCTCGGAGAACAGCTCGGAGAGGATCCTGGGGATCGGCTCGCGCGGGTTCTCCCCGTCGAGCCAGCGGCGCACCCTGGACGTGTCCGTCGAGATGTGGTTGGCCCCCAACTGACGTGCCCTGCGGTTCACTTGCCGCGCCAGCTCGCCCTTCGACCAGCCACTGCGCACGAACCACGAGTTGAGCAGCTCATTGGGGCGCTTGTCCGTGCTGGTCGCGGTCGCCCCGCTTCCGCCGTTGCCGCCCACTGGAACGCCCCCATCCCTGAGACCACTTGATGCCGGATGCGCCAAGCCCTATCAGAATGCCGGTAAATACGGCCGCCCGTCGGCGGTTCTCACCCTTCGAACGGGGTCCCGAGTTGCCTCCGGCATACCCACGAGAGCATGTGCCCCCAGGCCTCGTGCACTCAAAGTAATCCTACGATCACTGGTCCAGCCACGGCGATCCCGGAAACGCCACCATTCGCCACCCCTTCGAATGAACTCACGATGCCCCTGGCGCGATTCACTTGACATAGGACGGCCAGGAGTTGGCGGAACGATGCGTTCGGGGGCGCGTGTCTCCGGACGCACCACCCGGGGTGCTTCGGGGCGCTGCCTTGACCGTGCGGGCGAAGGGGGAGGCGGAACCGTAGCGTCACGTTCCGTTCTCATCCCGTTCCGTGTCGTAACCACCGGCGCGCCGGACCCGTTGGAGGGGGCATGGGCTTCACGATCGGCGGCATTCGCGAGATCCGCTCCGGCACACGCCGACGCGGCCGTTCATCGGACTGCACCGCCGTCGCCGAGTTCACCGGACTGTGGGGCTGGGACGTGGTGCCGGGAGCCCGGGCCGCGGGCGGCGCGTGCTCCTGCGGGCACGCGGACTGCCCCGCGCCGGGTGCCCATCCGCTGGACTTCGCGCCCGAGGTGCCCGCGGGCGCCACGCTCGACGAGGTCACCAAGGCTTGGGCCGAGGTCCCGGGCGCTGCGGTGCTGCTGCCGGTCGGTCGCGCGTTCGACGTCATCGAGGTCGCCGAGGCCGCCGGGCGCCGCGCCCTGGTCCGCCTGGAGCGCATGGGCCTGCCGCTCGGGCCGGTCACCGCCACCCCGGAGGGCCGCGCCCACTTCCTCGTCGCCCCCGGCGCCGCCGCCGAGCTTCCCGAGCTGCTCTACCGCATGGGCTGGGACGACCCGGGCTCACTCGACCTGCGCGGCCTCGGCCCCGGTGCGTACATCACCGCGCCGCCCTCGGACCGGGGCGGCCTGGGCCCGGTGCGCTGGCTGCGGCCGCCGGCCCTGGACTCGGCGACGCGGCCGCCCGCCGCACGGCTGCTGCTCGGGACGCTGGCCTACGTGGCGCACCGGTCGCGGGCGTAGGGCGCCGCACACAGCGAAGCGCCCGCTCCCGACTGTCTCTCGGGAACGGGCGCTTCTGACACCTGTGGGTAAATTTACCCGGCCGCTACTCCCCGATAAGGGCGTCAACGAACGCCTCCGGCTCGAACGGCGCCAGGTCGTCCGCGCCCTCGCCGAGGCCGATGAGCTTGACCGGGACACCCAGTTCGCGCTGGACCGCGATCACGATGCCGCCCTTGGCGGTGCCGTCCAGCTTGGTGAGCACGATGCCGCTGATGTCCACCACCTCGGCGAACACCCGGGCCTGGACCAGGCCGTTCTGCCCGGTGGTGGCGTCGAGGACGAGCAGCACCTCGTCCAGCGGGGCGTGCTTCTCGACGACCCGCTTGACCTTGCCCAGCTCGTCCATCAGGCCGGTCTTGGTGTGCAGCCGCCCGGCGGTGTCGATGAGCACCACGTCGACGCCCATCTCCTTGCCCTCCTTCACCGCGTCGAAGGCGACGGAGGCGGGGTCGCCGGCCTCGGGGCCGCGCACGGTGTGGGCGCCGACCCGCTCGCCCCAGGTCTGGAGCTGGTCGGCGGCGGCGGCCCGGAAGGTGTCGGCGGCGCCGAGGACCACGGTACGGCCGTCGGCGACGAGCACACGGGCGAGCTTGCCGGTGGTGGTGGTCTTGCCGGTGCCGTTGACGCCGACGACCATCACGATGCCGGGCTTGCGGTCGGCGGGCTCCGTCTTCACCGTGCGGTCGACGTCGGTGCCGACCAGCTTGAGCAGCTCCTCGCGGAGCAGCCCGCGCAGTTCGTCGGGGGTGCGGGTGCCGAGCACCTTGACGCGCTCGCGCAGCCGCTCGACCAGTTCGGTGGTGGGCTGCACGCCGACGTCGGCGGTGAGCAGGGTGTCCTCGATCTCCTCCCAGGTCTCGTCGTCGAGGTGCTCGCGCGACAGCAGCGTGAGCAGCCCCTTGCCGAGGGCGTTCTGGGAGCGGGAGAGCCGGGCGCGGAGGCGGACCAGGCGGCCGGCGGTGGGCTCGGGGATCTCGATCTCGGGAGCCGGGGGCTCCTCGACGACGACGGGAGCCGAGCCGTCGGGAAGGTCGACCTCCTCTATCGTCCGGCGCGGTTCGTCGCGCGGCGTCTCGGCCTCGTCGCCGACGTGCGGCTCGGCCGGGGGCGCGGTGATGTCGGGGGCGGCGGGGGGCGGCGGGGGCAGCGACTTCTTGCGCCGGCTGCCGACGACGAGCCCGCCGAGCGCACCGAGCACGACCACGGCGATGACTACAGCAAGGATGACGGTTTCCATAACCCGTCCAGTATCCATCCCTCCCCCGTGGCGGACTTTGTTCCCCCGCGAGGAAGTCCTGGACGATTCTCCGAAGCAGGATGCACCTTTTAGGAGTATTCGTCGGACTAACGTACGATGGCTGACCATGAGCACCACCGCCCACCACGATGGCGCCCTCGAACATCTCGAAGAGTCGCTGGAGCACCACGGCCTCGAGACCCGCGGTCTCGAACCGGTCCCCGACTCCGAGCGCACCGCGACACCCCGCGGACTGCTGCCCACCTGGATCGCCGCCAACATCAGCGTGCTGCTGCTGACCATGGGCGCGGGCCTCGCGGTGTCGTTCGGGCTGAACTTCTGGCAGGCCCTGGTGGTCGGCACCGCCGCACCGGCCGTCGCGTACGGCCTGGTCGGGGTGATCGGCGTCGCCGGCAGACGCGGCGGCGCACCGGGCATGGCGCTGTCCCGGGCGGTCTTCGGCCAGCGGGGCAACCTGCTGCCCGGCGCGCTGATCTGGGTGGCACGCTGGGGCTGGGAGACGATCAACGCGGTGACCGGCGCCTACGCGCTGCTGACCGTCCTGGACATCCTCTTCGGGATCAGGAGCAACACTCCCCTGGTCGTCGTCACCCTGCTCCTGTTCGTCCTGACCACGTTCGCGATCTCGGGCATGGGCATCAGGGCGGTGCAGCGCTGCAACCGCTGGGCGACCTGGCTGTTCGGCGCCTTCTCCCTGCTGGTCCTCGGCCACCTGGTCGTGCGGACGGACTGGGCCGGGGTGTTCGGGCGGGGCGCCGGGCCGACGGCGGCGATGGTCACCGGGGTCGGGCTGATCGCGGCGGGCGGGATGAGCTGGGCGCCGGCCGCACCGGACTTCACCCGGTACCTGCCGGGTACGGCGTCCTCGGCGGCGATCGTGCGCAACACGGTCGGCGGCGCCGGGATCGTCGTCCTCCCGATGGTCCTGATGGGGGCGGTGATGGCGTCGTCCACACCGGACCTCGCCACGGCGACCGACCCGGTCTCCTTCCTGGGCGCGGTCCTCCCGCTCTGGCTCGCGGTGCCCTACCTCCTCATCGCCCTGGTGGGAATGCTGCTGATCAACGCCATGTCGATGTACTCGGCGGGCTTCACCGCGCAGACCCTAGGCTTCCGCCTGCCCCGGCACTGGGCGGTCTGCGTGAACGCGGTGATCTCGCTGGTCCTCGGCGGCGTCCTGATGCTGGCGGCGACCTCCTTCATGGGCTCGTTCGTCGCCTTCCTGTCGCTGCTGGCCGTCGCCTTCTCGGCCTGGGTCGGCGTGTTCGGCGTGGACATGCTGCGCCGCCGGGAGTACGACGCGACCGCGCTGCTCGACACCACGCCGAGCAGCGCCTACTGGTACCGGGCCGGCTTCTCCCCCGCCGCCGTGACGGCCTGGGCGCTGGGCCTGGCGACCGGCCTCCTGTTCACCTCCTGCGACTGGTTCACCGGCCCGCTCGCCTCGGACGACCCGGTCGGGCGGTACGGCCTCGGATGGGTCGCGACGATCGTCGTCTCGGGTCTGTCGTACGCGCTGCTGCCGAAGCCGGCGGTGGTGCCGGCGACGGCCGGGGAGCCCGCGCCTCTGGCTGTCTGACGCCTCGTCAGCTACTGTCCCCGCACCACCAGCCCGGCCAAGGTGAAGGGGAACTCCCATGCCCGTCTCGGTCGTCCGCTTCAACCTCGTCGAGCCCGGGGCCGACTCCGCGTCGCTGGGAGCCCGTTACCGGGCGGCCGTGGAGATGGCCGCGTACGCCGACGAACACGGCGTCACCACGGTGCAGACCGAGGAACACCACGGGGTCGACAACAACTGGCTGCCGTCACCGTTCGCGTTCGCGGGCGCGGTGTTCGGGGCGACGCGCTCCCTCGCGGTGACCGTGTCGGCGGTGATCGGCCCGCTGCACGACCCGTTGCGGCTGGCGGAGGACATCGCGGTGCTCGACCTGCTCAGCGGCGGGCGGCTGGTGACGGTGGCCGGCATCGGCTACCGGCCCGAGGAGTACGCCCTGTTCGGCGTGGACTGGAAGCGCCGGGGGCGGATCCAGGACGAGGTGCTGGAGACGGTGCTGCGGGCGTGGACCGGCGAGGAGTTCGAGTACCGGGGCCGTACGGTACGGGTCACCCCGCGCCCCTTCACCGACCCGCACCCCCTCCTGCTGGTCGGCGGCTCCTCCCAGGCCGCCGCCCGCCGCGCGGCCCGTCTCGGCCTGCCCTTCTTCCCGAGCGCGCACCTGCCGGAGCTGGAGGCGTACTACAAGGAGAAGCTCACCGAGTACGGCACCGAGGGCTGGACGATGATGCCGACGGCCGAGACACCGCTCCTGCACATCGCCGAGGACCCGGACCGGGCGTGGGCGCGCTACGGGGAGCACTTCCTGCACGAGGCCCGGACCTACGCGTCCTGGCAGTCCGGGGACATCCGCTCGGCGGTGCGCTCGGCGGCGAGGACGGTGGCGGAACTCCGCGCGGAGGGGGTCTACCGCATCCTCACTCCGGAGCAGTGCGTGGCGGCGGGCCTGGACAACCTGGTGCTGCATCCGCTGGCGGGCGGGATGCCGCTGGAAGAGGGCTGGCGAAGCCTGCGGTTGTTCACGGAGACGGTGCTTCCGGCGCTGTCCGCGTAGGGGCACGGCCGCGCCGGGAGCGGTGGGCACGGGCGGGCCGGGAGCGGTGGGCGCGGGCAGGCCGGGCACCGCCGGACACCGCCGGACACCGCCGTCGTGGCCGATCGCCGTCACGGCGGACGGAAAGTGAGCCGCGGCCCACAAGGGGGGCCGGGAACGGCCGTCGCCCCCGCCCGGGCAGTGACCGGGCGGGGGCGACGGGGGATACGAGGAGAGGGGCAGCGGGGACTTGGCCCTTCTCCCCGAGTCGGGGGCGGTCAGCCCATCTCCTCCAGGGACTTGCCCTTCGTCTCCTTGACGAACTTGAGGACGAACGGGATGGAGAGGGCCGCGAAGACCGTGTAGATCACGTAGGTCGCGGAGAGGTTCCAGTCGGCCAGCGACGGGAAGCTCGCGGTGATGGCCCAGTTGGCGATCCACTGCGCGGAGGCGGCCACGCCCAGCGCGGCGGCGCGGATCCGGTTCGGGAACATCTCGCCGAGGAAGACCCAGACCACCACACCCCAGGACAGGGCGAAGAAGAGGACGAAGACGTGCGCGGCGATCAGGGCGATCCAGCCCTGCGTGGCCGGCAGCTTGCCGTCGACCAGGTGGTGGGAGAACGCCCAGGCCTCGAGGCCGAGGCCGATCACCATGCCGACGGAGCCGATGAGCGCCAGCGGCTTGCGGCCGATGCGGTCCACGAAGATCATCGCGATCACGGTGCCGATGATGTTGATGATCGACGTCGTGAAGGAGTAGAAGAACGAGTCCGTCGGGTCGACGCCCACCGACTGCCACAGGGTGGAGGAGTAGTAGAACGCGACGTTGATGCCGACGAACTGCTGGAAGACCGAGAGGCCGATGCCGACCCAGACGATCGGCTTGAAGAAGAACGAGCCGCCGAGCAGGTCCTTGAACGAGGACTTGTGCTCGCTCTTCATCGCGTGCTCGATCTCGGCGACGCGCGCGTCCAGGTCCGCGTTCTTGCCCTCGACCTCTTCGAGGATCGCGCGGGCGCGCTCCCGCTTGCCGACGGAGAGCAGGAAGCGCGGGGACTCGGGGATCGCGAAGGAGAGCAGGCCGTAGAGGACGGCCGGGATCACCATGACGCCGAGCATGACCTGCCAGGCCTCGAGACCCATCAGCTTGCCGCGCTGGTCGCCGCCTGCGGCGTTGAGCAGACCCCAGTTGACCAGCTGCGAGATGGCGATGCCGACGACGATCGCGGCCTGCTGGAAGGAACCGAGCCGGCCGCGGTAGGCGGGCGGGGCGACCTCGGCGATGTAGGCGGGGCCGATGACGGAGGCCATGCCGATGGCGAAACCGCCGACGATCCGCCAGAAGGCGAGGTCCCACAGGGCGAACGGCAGCGCCGAACCGACGGCGCTGATCGTGAACAGCACGGCCGCGATCTGCATGCACCGGATGCGGCCGATGCGGTCGGCTATCCGGCCGGCGGTCGCGGCGCCGATGGCACAGCCGATCAGGGCGATGGCGATGACCTGGGCGAGGGCCGCGGACCCGATGTCGTAACGGCTCCGGATCGCCTCGACGGCGCCGTTGATGACGGAACTGTCGTAGCCGAAGAGGAACCCGCCCATCGCGGCCGCCGCCGCGATGAAGATGACATGCCCGAGATGATCGGGGTGAGCCGTACCGGCTCTTGACTGGGGTGCCTGCGCAGTGCTGGTCACAAGAAACTCCTCGGGCCACCGGCAACGCTGCCGGAGTGGGGGCGAGCCCTCTCAGGTCAAGTGGCGCACACGTCCACGTCACTCACACCTGAAGGTAAAAGCAACGTTGCAGAGACTATGCCTTCAAGTATCGAAGTCAATAGGGCAGTGGGTGTGACGTTGTCGAAGGAAGATTCGGGGAATACGTTCAGTTCTTGAAGGGAACGTGAAGGGACCCTCGGCCGACGCAGGTCAGCGCAGCCGCTGGCTGATGACCTTCGACACACCGTCACCCTGCATGGAGACGCCGTACAGCGCGTCGGCCACCTCCATCGTGCGCTTCTGGTGCGTGATCACGATCAGCTGGGAGGACTCCTGGAGCTCCTGCATGATGCGGATCAGCCGCTGGAGGTTGGTGTCGTCCAGGGCCGCCTCGACCTCGTCCATGACATAGAACGGGCTGGGGCGCGCCTTGAAGATCGACACCAGCATCGCCACGGCGGTCAGCGAGCGCTCACCACCCGACAGCAGGGACAGCCGCTTGACCTTCTTGCCCGGCGGGCGGGCCTCGACGTCCACGCCCGTGGTGAGCATGTTGTCGGGGTCGGTCAGCACGAGCCGGCCCTCGCCGCCCGGGAAGAGACGGCTGAAGACGCCCTCGAACTCCCTGGCGGTGTCCCGGAACGCCTCCGTGAAGACCTGCTCGACCCGCTCGTCGACCTCCTTCACGACCTGAAGCAGGTCGGCGCGGGTCTTCTTCAGGTCCTCCAGCTGCTCGCTGAGGAACTTGTGCCGTTCCTCAAGGGCGGCGAACTCCTCGAGGGCGAGCGGGTTCACCTTGCCGAGCTGCTGGTAGGCACGTTCGGCCGCCTTGAGCCGGCGCTCCTGTTCCGCCCGGTGGAAGGGCTTCGGCTGGTTGCGCGGGTGCTCGGGGTCCTCCGGCAGCACCTCGCCCTCGGCGGGGGGCGAGGGCGGCACGAGCAGGTGCGGACCGTACTCCGCGACGAGCCCCGCCGGTTCCACACCGAGTTCCTCCAGCGCCCTGGTCTCCAGCTGCTCGATGCGCAGCCGCTTCTCTGCTCCTAGTACCTCGCCCCGGTGAACTGAATCCGTGAGTTTGTCGAGTTCCGCCTTGAGGTCGCGGCCGGTGCCGCGGGCGGCGGCCAGTTCCTGCTCCCGCTGCGCCTTCGCGGCCTCGGCGACGGCCCGCTCCCGCTCCGCGCGGCCGACCGAGACCTCGACGTGCGCGAGCAGCCGGCGGGCGCCGGTGGCGACGGCTTCCGCGACCGCGGCCTCGTGGCGCAGCCGGGCCCGGCGCTGTTCGGCGCGCGCGCGTGCCTCGCGTTCCGCGCGGGCCGCGCGGTCCAGGGAGTCGGCGCGTCCGGCCAGGCCCTTGACCCGTTCCTCGTGGGTACGGACCTGGAGGCGGGCCTCCATCTCGGTCTGCCGGGCGTTGGCGCCATCGGCGGCGAGCCGGTCCCGCGCCGAGGTGTCCGGCTCCTCCGCCACCGGCGTCTCCTCGGCGACGGCCAGCCGCTCGGCCAGTACCTCGGCCTCTTCGAGGGCCCTGTCGAGGGACTCCTGGGCACGGGCGGCGGCGGCCGTGGACCGCTCGGCCTCGCCGGCCGCGCCGCGCGCCTGTCCGGCGAGCCGTCCGAGCTGCTGGGCCACGGCCGACTTCTCCCGGTCGGCGGCGCGGCGCCGCTCGGCCAGGTCCTCGACGAGCGCGGCGCACTCCCTGCGGCGGTCGTGCGCCACCTGCTGTGCCTCGGAGAGTTCGGCGCAGCGGACGGCGAGCTCTGCCAGTTCGGCCGCGGCCTCGTCGACGGAGGCCTGTACTTCGAGGAGGCTGGGGGCGCCCGCGGAGCCGCCGTGCGCGAAGTGGGCGCCGAGGAGGTCGCCCTCGGCGGTGACGGCGGTGAGATCGGGGCGGCGGTAGACGAGGTCCTCGGCGTCTTCGAGGGTGTCGACGACGACGATGTTCCTGAGCAGTCGGCGTACGGCGGGCATGAGGTCGGCGGGGCCGCGGACGAGGGTGGCGGCCAAGGCGCCGGTGGGGGGGTCAGGGAGGGGTCGTACGTCGGGTGCGGGTGCCTGGGGGCTGGTCGCGCAGTTCCCCGCGCCCCTTTGGGGCACGGAATCTCCCGCCAGCAGCAGGGCCGCCCGTCCTCCGTCCTGCTTGCGCAGCAAGCGGATCGCGTCGGCCGCCGCGGCCGGGGTCGTCACGGCGATGGCGTCCGCAGCGGCGCCGAAGGCCGCCGCCAGGGCGACTTCGTGGCCGGGGGTCACCGTGAGCAGTTCCGCCGCGGGACCCAGCACACCGGTGAGGCGGTCCTTGGCGCCCAGCAGTATGCCCGTGCCGTCCTTGCGTCGCAGGCCCAGTGCCAGTGCCTCGTGGCGGGCCTGGGTCGCGGCGCGCCGTCGTTCCGCCGCGGTGGTCGCCTCGCGGGCCGCCGTCAGGGCCGCCTCGGCCTCGGCGAGCCGGTGTCTCGCCGTCTCGTGCCGCTCGGCCAGTTCGTGGTCGCCGGCGTCGAGGCCGTCGACCTCGGCCTTGAGTGCCTCGTACTCCTCCTGTGCCGTGACCGCCCGCTCCTGGGCCTCGTCGCGGGCGGCGGCCAGGCGGTCGATCTCGGCCTGGGCCGACGCGGCGCGGGAACGGGCCGCGCCCGCCTGGCCCTTCAGCCGGGCCAGGTTCTCCCGGCGGTCGGCGATGGCACGGGCCACGTCCTTGAGCCGCCGTTCCTCGACGGCCAGCTCGCGCTCCAGCTCGGCGCGGTGCGCGACCGTGTCGTCCAGGGCGTGCTGGGCCGCTTCCAGGGCGGCCTCCAGTTCGGCCTCCTGCTCGCGGACGCGGTGGGCCTCGCGCTCCAGGTCCTCGGGGTCGCGGCCGCGCTGTTCCTCGGGAGGCGCGGAGGTGGCGCTCTTCACCCGCGCGTCGGCGAGCGAGATCGTGCCGCGGACGCGTTCGGCGAGCTGGGAGAGTTCGTACCAGGTCTGCTGGGCCTGCTGGAGGCGCGGGCTGAGCCGGCGTACCTCGTCCTCCAGGAGCGTCTCGCGCTGGAGGGCCTTCCGCAGCTCCTGCTCGGCCGTCTCCTTGCGTTCCTTGAGGGCGGCCTCGTCGGCGATCTCGGCCTGGAGCGCGTTGCGGAGTCGGACGAGATCGTCGGCGAGCAGGCGGAGCCGGGCGTCCCGGAGGTCGGCCTGGATGACGGCGGCCCGTCGGGCCACCGCCGCCTGCCGGCCCAGCGGCTTCAGCTGGCGGCGGAGCTCGTCGGTCAGGTCCTGGACACGGGCGAGGTTGGCCTGCATCGCGTCCAGTTTCCGCAGCGCCTTCTCCTTGCGCTTGCGGTGCTTGAGGACGCCGGCCGCCTCCTCGATGAAGGCGCGGCGGCCCATCGGGTCGGCGTGCAGGACGGAGTCGAGCTGGCCCTGGCCGACGATGACGTGCATCTCGCGGCCGATGCCGGAGTCGGAGAGGAGTTCCTGGATGTCGAGGAGGCGGCAGGTGTCGCCGTTGATCTGGTATTCGCTGCCGCCGTTGCGGAACATGATCCGCGTGATGGTGACCTCGGCGTACTCGATGGGCAGGGCGCCGTCGGAGTTGTCGATGGTCAGGGACACCTCGGCGCGGCCCAGCGGCGGGCGCCCGGTGGTGCCGGCGAAGATGACGTCCTCCATCTTGCCGCCGCGCAGCGACTTGGCGCTGTGCTCGCCCATCACCCAGGTGAGCGCGTCGACGACGTTGGACTTGCCCGAGCCGTTCGGACCGACGACGCACGTGATGCCCGGCTCGAACCGGAGCGTGGTCGCCGAGGCGAACGACTTGAACCCGCGGAGGGTCAGGGCCTTGAGGTGCACGCCGCTGGACTCTACCCGGCGCCGCTACCCCACTCCACGAAGCCTCGCAACCCCGCGGTTTCACGTGTGAACACGCAGGGCACACCAGACGTTAAAGACAGTGAAAGGATGCGCGGGGCTGGAAGGCGGGGGCGGCAAGGGGGGCGGCAAGAAAGAAGGGACGCCGGGGGCGTCCCTTGCAAATCTTGACAATGAGAGCGGTTGAAAGGGCTGCCCGATCGCCGCGTGTGCTGTTGTGGAGCGTTGCAGCGGTCAGGTGAGCGCAGGCTCCGCCTGGTGTGCGTCGATGCTCTCCATGATCCTGTCGTGAGAAGCGGCAGCCGTCAGCGCGTCGTTCTCGGCCTGGATCCGTCCGAGTTCGGATTCGAGGTCCTGGACACGCTGCTGGAGCCGTCGCATCTCGGCGAGGAGTCGCGGGTCGGAGCCGCCGACGTAACCGAGAAGCGCCTTTGCCATGATGGATGGTCCTCCACACTGAGTGACCGACCGAAGCGGTGTGGGTCGTGAGGGATCGCACCCGCGGTGCTTGACACATACGAGGGTTGCTCGACTGTTGCGCCATGCCAAACAGCTAAGGTGCGCGGGGCTTTCAGCGTCTCACCAAAAAGTTTGACGGTCAACACGATCACGCCCTGTATTGGCGGGCGGACCGGGGGCACGCGGCCCTGACGGGCGGCGCTGCGACTCCTGCGGGGCCCTCAGGGCGTGGCGATCAGCTGTCTGAGCGGAGCCTCCCACGACGCGCGGTTCTTGGCAACCACCAGGCCATTCCCGCCCGGGGCACCAGCCGGTGGCGGTTCGCTCCGCTTCCCCTGCGGCGTTTCGGTGCGAGCGGTCAGCGGATGGCGAAGCCGTCGTAGCCGCCGCGGGGTGTGTCCCAGATCTCGGTGACACCGTCGACCCGCCCGGGCGTGTCATCGCCCCGGAGCCAGCCGAGCAGGCCTTCGCACCCCGCCCGGGGGCCCTCGGCGACCACCTGCACGCGGCCGTCGCCCAAATTGAGAGCAAAACCACTCAGCCCGCCGATCTCCAGTGCCTTGGCCCGCGTGAACCAGCGGAAACCCACGCCCTGCACGCGTCCACGGACCCAGGCGACCAGTCGTACATCCTCGCTCATGGGTGCAACCTAACCGGCCGATGTCGCTCGGGACACTTCCTCCCGGAGCGCCATGAGGTACCGTCCCCCTCCAATGAATCTCATATGAAACTCACTCGATCGAGTGAGTCTGGTTGACCAGAAGGAGTCTTCGGCCACATCGGCCCCTGGTCGACCCCGACCGCGAGGACGAGGGAAGAAGGCAAGGACATGGGACGCCACCGACGCTCCGCCGCCGGCCGCGCCGCCACGGGCCGCGCCACGGGGATCACCGAGAACAAGGGCCCGTACCCGGGCGGTAACGACCCGCAGGACTCGTACGCGGGGCTGCGCTTCGGCACGGGCACCGCGGCCTACCTGCACCAGGACGACTACGCCCAGACGAACCGGCGCAGCTCGAACTACCTGTACGCGACGGACGACGACTACGCCCGCTCCACGGACACCGCCGTCTTCTCCGTCGAGGAGTTCGCGCCGACCGGGGGCTCCCCCGCGGGCAGCGGGCACCGGCGCAGGAAGCGGGGCGGACGGCCGGTGGCCACCGGCCTGCTCGGGGTCTCGGCCGCCGTCGCCATCGGCACCGTCGCGGTGGCCACCGGTGTGGTGCCCGGCCTGGAGAACTACAAGCTCGGCGGCACCAGCAGCACCACCGGCGGCGACCGGGTGCAGGCGGACGGCGCGCCCAGCAACACGGCCACCGAGCAGGGCGGCACCTCCGGCAGCGCGGAGGGCCACGGCACCGGCTCCTCGACCGGCCGGGACAGCCGGCGCGCCGCCTCGCCCACCGCGTCCTCGCCGGCGTCCTCGTCGGCGTCGCCGTCGCCGTCGGCATCCCCCTCGAAGTCCGCCTCCGCGTCGCCCACGCCGACGAGGACGGCGACCCGCACGGCGACGCCCAGCGCCACGCCGTCCACGCGGAAGCCGACAGCCACGCCGTCCAGGACGGCGACCAGGGCGCCGGCGAAGACCGCCGCACCGATCACCGTCTCCGAGGCGGCCGCCGCCGAGGCCGAGGTGCTGAAGCTGGTGAACGAGGAGCGGACCAAGGTCGGCTGCAGCCCGCTGTCCGCGAACTCGTCGCTGACCGGCCTGGCCGAGTCCTTCAGCGCGGACATGGCCGCCCGGAACTTCTTCGACCACACCGACCCGAACGGCAGGACGCCGTGGGACCGGGCGGCGGCGGCCGGCATATCCAACCTCGGCGGCGAGAACATAGCCCGCGGCCAGGCCACCGCCCAGGACGTCATGGACGCCTGGATGAACAGCGAGGGCCACCGGGCCAACATCCTGAACTGCGACTTCAAGACCCTCGGCGTCGGTGTGCACTTCGGTGCGGGCGGCCCGTGGTGGACGCAGGACTTCGGGTACTGACCGACAGGGCGCGCTAACCATCGGTTAGCGCGCCCTGTCGGTTAGCGCTGTGCTCCCGTACGCTTGGTCCATGACCATCACCCAGGACAGCGCCGAGGAGCCGGCACCTCCGTACGACGCCTTCGCCAGGGCCTGTCCCTCGCGCACCACCCTCGAACACGTCATGGGTCGCTGGGGCGGACTCACGCTCAGCGCCCTGCACGAGGGGTCGTTCCGGTTCAACGAACTGCGCCGCCGGGTCGACGGGGTCAGCGAGAAGATGCTCTCCCAGACGCTCCAGGCCCTGGAGCGCGACGGCCTGGTGCACCGCGAGGCCCAGCCGACCAACCCGCCGCGCGTCGACTACGAACTCACCCCGCTCGGCCGCGAGGTCGCCGAACGCCTGCTGTCCGTCGTGCACTTCGTGGAGAGCCGGATGGACGAGGTACTGGCCGCCCGCGAGCGTTACGACGAGAGGCGCGGCGCCCGCTGACACGTCGGGCAGAAGTAGCTGGACCGGTTCATCCAGGGCCGCCTGCGCATCGGCGTGCCGCACCGCCGGCAGGGCAGCCCCTCCCTGCCGTAGGCGTCCAGCGAGCGGTCGAAGTACCCCGATTCGCCGTTCACGTTGACGTAGAGACTGTCGAAGCTGGTGCCGCCGACCGCGAGGGCCGCGTTCATCACGTCCCGGACATGGCCGAGGAGTTCGGCGGTGCGGGGGCGGATGAAGCCGGCGGTCGGGCGTTCGTAGTGCAGACGGGCACGCCAAAGGGCCTCGTCCGCGTAGATGTTGCCGACCCCGCTGATCAACGACTGGTCCAGCAGGGCCCTTTTGATGGTGGACCGCTTCCGGCGCAGCGCCTGATGGAAGGCCTCGTCGTCGAACAGCGGGTCGAGGGGGTCGCGGGCGATGTGCGCGATGACGTCGGGCAGCCCGTCGAGGGTGTTGTCGTGCAACGACAGCCCGCCGAAGGTGCGTTGGTCGACGAAGCGGAGTTCGGTACCCAGGCCGTCGGCGAACCTGACGCGGATCCTGAGGTGTTTCTCGTCCGGTGCCTCGTGCTGCTGCACCAGTAGCTGGCCGCTCATGCCGAGGTGGGCGAGGACCGACTGGTTGGTGTCCTCCAGCGGCAGCCACAGGTACTTGCCGCGCCGGCTCGGGGTGCCGACGCGGTGCCCCTTCAGCCGGTGCGTGAAGTCGTCGGCACCGGCCAGGTGCCGTCGTACGGCACGCGGGTGCAGGACCTCGGCCTCGGCTACGACCCGGTGGGCGACCCACCGTTCCAGGCCGCGCCGTACGACCTCGACCTCGGGCAGTTCGGGCATCGGGGCTCCCGTTGCAGGACCGTGGAAGACTCCGAGCGCCCGCCCCCTCTGGTGCCGGGGCGGGCGCTCGGACCGTGCTGTTCGTCAGGCGGAGGCGGCGGACGACTGACCGTCGTCCTCCTCGGCCTCGGCCCTGGCGGCCTGCTCGGCCGCCGCGGCCTTGGCGCGCTCGTCCGCCGCGGCGCGAATCGCGCGCCAGGCGGACTCGGCGGCCTGCTGCTCCGCCTCCTTCTTGCTGCGGCCGGTGCCGGTGCCGTACGAGACGCCTCCGACGCGGGCGGCAGCAGTGAAGGTCTTCTCGTGGTCGGGGCCGGTCTCCGTGACCAGGTACTCGGGCACGCCGAGCCCCTCCGTCGCGGTGAGCTCCTGGAGACTGGTCTTCCAGTCCAGGCCGGCTCCGAGGTTCGAGGACTTCTCGATCAGCGGGTCGAAGAGCCGGTGCACCAGCTCGGACGCCGAGTCGAGGCCCTGGTCGAGATAGACCGCGCCGATCACCGCTTCCAGGGTGTCGGCGAGGATGGACGCCTTGTCCCGGCCGCCCGTGCCCTCTTCACCGCGGCCGAGCCGGATGAAGGAGCCCAGGTCGAGACCGCGGCCCACCTCCGCGAGCGCACGCGAGTTCACCACCGCGGCCCGGAGCTTGGCCAGCTGGCCCTCGGGCAGGTCGGGGTGGGTGTTGTACAGCGTGTCCGTCACGACGAGACCGAGGACGGAGTCACCGAGGAACTCCAGCCGCTCGTTCGTCGGCAGGCCGCCGTTCTCGTACGCGTAGGAACGGTGGGTCAGCGCACGCACCAGAAGGGCGGACTCGAGCTTGTAGCCGAGCCGCCCTTCCAGAAGCGTGTGGGACGAGGCCGTGCTGTCCGCCTTCTTCTTGGCGGACGGGTCCGCCTTGGGCTCATCGCCCTTCTTGGGACTGGACACAGTGCCTCTCACCTGGCCGCTCAGACTTCGAGGACCTGGCGCTTGTTGTAGGTGCCGCACGACGGGCACGCGATGTGCTGCTGCTTGGGCTCGTGGCAGCGCTCGCACGCAACCAGGGTGGGGACCGCAGCCTTCCACTGCGACCGGCGGTGGCGCGTGTTGCTGCGCGACATCTTCCGCTTCGGAACAGCCACGGCTACTTCTCCTGCTTCTCGTCGACGCCCGCTTCCGCGTCAGCGCCGCTCATCTCGTCCTTCTCGCCGTCCTTCATGGAACCGGCGAGTCCCTGCAAAGCCGCCCAACGGATGTCGACGGCGTCGTGGTGGTGGTCCGGGTCGTCCGTGAGCCGGGCTCCGCACTCGGAGCACAGGCCCAGACAGTCGTCCTGGCACACCGGCTGCATCGGCAGTGCGAGCACCACCGCATCACGCAGCACGGGTTCGAGGTCGAACAGGCCGTCCTCGATGAAGAACCTGTCCTCGTCGTCCTCGGCGTCGTCGCCCGGTTCCGCGATCACGCGGCCCCGGTCGTCGGCGTCAGGGTACGAGAACAGTTCCTGGAAGTCCGCTTCGAGCTCCTGCTCGACCGGCTCCAGACACCTTACGCACTCCCCCTCGGCCTGTGCACGGGCGGTGCCTGTGACGAGCACACCTTCCATGACCGACTCGAGCCGGAGTTCGAGCTCCACCGGGGCGCCCTGCGGCACTCCGATGACCCCCTTGATCCCGAAGTCCTCGGGAGCGTCGACCGTGCGGGTCAGGCGCAGCAGCGCACCGGGACGCCGTCCCAGCTCGTGTGTGTCGAACACGAACGGGTTGCGGTGGTCGAGGCGCGCGTGAGGAGCCATTCCTGCTTTCGATCTTCGAGTGCGGGGGAGGCCGTCCGGAGAAGCCTCCGGGCAGCGTTGATCGCGGACGTAGACGCGACCGAAGAGCCAGGATACTGGACCTTTCGCTGTCGGCCCAATCCGGCCGTCTCCTACAGTCCCCGCCCCTGCTCGTAGGCCCGCAGCTGCTCCGGCGTGATCATGCCGGTGTCGAAGAGACTGGTCTCGTCGAGGGCGTACGACTGGTGCGCCTGGTGCTGGTCGGCCGGCTGCTGCTGCTGCTGCTGCTGGGGATCGTAGACGGGCTGCTGGCCGGTGTCGTAGCCCTGGTAGGCGGCGGCGTAGGGGTCGGCCTGCTGGTAGCCGTAGGGGTCCTGCTGGTAGCCGTACGCGTCCTGCTGGGCGTAGGCGGGCTGCTGCTGCTGCTGCGGGTAGCCGTACGGGTCCTGCGCCACCGGCTGCCGGTCGTACGACGGCTGCTGCGGGACGGCGCCGTTCTGCTCGGCCTGGGCCGCCTTCGCCGCCTGCGCGTCCTGGTCGGCGAGGGCCGCCAGGTCGGCGAGGTAGTCCGCGTCGCTGGAGTGCTGGAAGGTCGTGTTGTCGTCGGCCAGTGCGCCCAGGGCGTCGGTGGCGATCCGGCCGTGCAGTTTGGCGCGGCCCTTGCCGACCGCCTCCAGGGTCTTGGCGAGGACCGCCTCGAAGGCGCCCAGCTTGCTGTCGACGTAGGCGTCGGCGTCCCGGCGCAGGGTCTCGGGGTCGTGACTGCGCTCGGGGGCGTCCTCGTCCTCGTAGCCCTGCTCGTCGAGGCCGGGTCCGGTGCCGAGCAGCTTCTCCCGGCCGCGGCCGACCGAGCCGAGGGTCTTGGTGAGGACGACCTCGAAGTTGGCGAGCTTGGAGTCGACGTAGTCGTCGGCGTCGGCGCGGACCTCCTCGGCCTCCTGGCGGGCCTCGGCGAGGATCCGGTCGGCCTCGGCCTGGGAGCGGCGGGCCACCTCGGTGTCGGAGATCAGCGAACCGCGCTCGGCGTGCGCGGTCTCGATGATCCGTTCGGCCTCGATCCGGGCCTGCTCGACCATCTGGTCACGGTCGCCGATCAGCTCCTGGGCCTGCGCGAGGGAGCCGGGCAGCGCCTGGCGCAGCTCTTCCAGCATCGCGAGCAGTTCGGCGCGGTTGACCACGCACGACGCCGACATGGGCATGGACCGGGCACCCGAGACCGCGGCCACGATCTCGTCGAGCTTCTTCTGCACGTCCACCTGTGCTCGCCACTCTCTACAGCCGGGTTGGAGACGGACGGGACGACTGTAGCCCCATCAGTCCCTGTCGAGACGTTTGTTGAGGGCTTCGAGAACGGCCGGCGGGACCAGGTGCGAGACGTCGCCGCCCCACTGGGCGACCTCCTTGACCAGCGAGGAGGAGAGGAAGCTGTACGTGGGATTGGTGGGCACGAACAGGGTCTCGACGCCCGACAGGCCGTTGTTCATCTGGGCCATCTGGAGTTCGTAGTCGAAGTCGCTGACCGCGCGCAGGCCCTTGACGATGGCGGGGATCTCGCGCTGCTTGCAGAAGTCGACGAGGAGGCCGTGGAAGGCCTCGACCCGGACGTTTCCGTAGTCGGCGGTGACCGTGCGGATCAGGTCGATCCGCTCGTCGACCCCGAACAGGCCCTTCTTGGACTTGTTGATCATCACCGCGACGTAGACCTCGTCGTAGAGGCGGGACGCACGGGCAATGATGTCGAGGTGTCCGTTGGTGATCGGGTCGAACGACCCGGGACAGACGGCGCGGCGCACTAGTGATCCCTCGCTCTCCGGTCCGGTCATCGTGCGTCTTCGCACGTAGAGGCGGCGCGACCGTACCAAAACGTTCCCTCGCCGTAGCGACGGGACCGGAGAGCCTCGAAGCCGTCCGGCCAGCCGAATGTGCCGCCTCTGGTGCTGCGCTCCACGGTGACGAGGGCGTCGGGCGCGAGCCAGCCCTCCGAGTGGAGTGTGAGGAGAATCTCCCGAAGATCGTCGTCGGTGACGGCGTACGGGGGGTCGAGGAAGACGATGTCGTACGGCTGCGCCGGCGCCGGGTTCTGGATGATCTGCTCGGCTTTGCCCGCCCTGACCTCGGCGCCGGGGAGGCCGAGATTCTTTACGTTTTCACGTACGACGCGGGCGGCTCTCGCGTCGGCCTCGACGAGGAGGGCGTGGCCGGCGCCTCGGGAGAGCGCCTCCAGGCCCACGGCTCCGGAGCCGGCGTAGAGGTCGAGGACGCGTTCGCCGTCCAGGGGGCCGCCGAGGAGGGACTGCCAGGTGGAGAAGAGGCCTTCGCGTGCGCGGTCGGAGGTGGGGCGGGTGCCGGTGCCGGGCGGCACGGAGAGGCGCCGTCCGCCTGCCTGGCCGGCGATCACGCGGGTCATGGGGGGTCCTTCTTCGAGGGCGGCTTTACGGATCAGTCTGGCAGGCCCATGGGGGTGGGTGCCTGGTGTGCGACAGCGGCTGCGGGTCCGTGGGGGTTGCTCGCGCAGTTCCTCCCCCAGCCTTCGGCCGGGGGGACCCCCAGCGCCCCTGAGTTGGTCACCTTCAGCCCTTTTCCAAGTACTGCTCTCTCTCCTCGTCCAGGAGGGCGTCCAGGGCCGTTCGCAGACC
Organism: Streptomyces sp. NPDC006655; assembly: GCF_040703965.1. NCBI lineage: Bacteria > Bacillati > Actinomycetota > Actinomycetes > Kitasatosporales > Streptomycetaceae > Streptomyces > Streptomyces sp. NPDC006655. The sequence continues at coordinate 60,313 of NZ_JBEYJU010000033.1, forward strand.
GGGCAGGTCGGCCAGCTCCGGGTCTCTCGCCACCAGTGCCGTCGCCTCCTCCCGCGCCTGGGCGATGATCTCCTCGTCCTCGATGACCGCCAGGACGCGGAGGCTGGAGCGGGCGCCCGACTGGGCCTGGCCCAGCACGTCGCCCTCCCTGCGCTGCTCCAGGTCGATCCTCGACAGCTCGAAGCCGTCCAGGGTGGCGGCGACCGCTGTGAGGCGCTGGCGGGCCGCGCTCGCCTCGGGCATCTCCGTGACCAGGAGGCAGAGGCCGGGGGCGGAGCCGCGGCCGACGCGGCCGCGCAGCTGGTGGAGCTGGGAGACGCCGAAGCGGTCGGCATCCATGATCACCATGGCCGTGGCGTTGGGGACGTTCACGCCGACCTCGATGACCGTGGTGGCGACCAGGACGTCGGTCTCGCCCGCCGCGAAGCGGCGCATCACGGCGTCCTTGTCGTCGGGGTGCATACGGCCGTGCAGGACCTCGACCCGCAGGCCGTTCAGCGGGCCCTTGGCCAGGTGGTCGGCCACCTCCAGGACGGCCAGCGGCGGGCGCTTCTCCGCGTCGTCCTCAGCGGACTTCGCCTTCTTGGGGTCGGCCTCGTCGATGTCGTCGCCGATGCGGGGGCAGACGACGTACGCCTGGTGGCCGTTGCCGACCTCCTCCCTGACCCGTTCCCAGGCGCGGGCCAGGAAGTGCGGCTTGTCGGCGGCGGGGACCACGTGGGTGGCGATCGGCGAGCGGCCGGCCGGGAGCTGGTCGAGGACCGAGGTCTCCAGGTCGCCGAAGACCGTCATCGCGACCGTGCGGGGAATGGGGGTCGCGGTCATGACGAGCAGGTGAGGCGGCTGCTTGCCCTTGCCGCGCAGGGCGTCGCGCTGCTCGACGCCGAAGCGGTGCTGTTCGTCGACCACGACCAGGCCGAGGTCGTGGAACTGGACCTTGTCCTCGATGAGCGCGTGCGTGCCGATCACGATGCCCGCCTCGCCCGTGACGAGGTCCAGCATCGCCTGCCGGCGGGCCGCCGTGCCCATCGAGCCGGTGAGGAGGACGACCTTCGTGGCGTGGTCCGCGCCGCCCAGCATGCCGCCCTCGGCCAGCTCCCCCATCATCTCGGTGACCGAGCGGTGGTGCTGCTGGGCCAGGACCTCGGTGGGCGCGAGCATGGCGGCCTGGCCGCCCGCGTCGACGACCGCGAGCATCGCGCGGAGCGCCACCAGTGTCTTGCCCGACCCCACCTCGCCCTGGAGCAGCCGGTGCATCGGGTGTTCGGTGGCCAGATCGTCGAAGATCTCCCGTGAGACCTTCCGCTGGCCGTCCGTGAGCGTGAAGGGGAGGCGGTCGTCGAAGGCCGTGAGGAGGCCGTCGGGGGACGGCCTGCGGGCCACCGCCGGGAGTTGGGCGTCGGTGTGGCGGCGGCGGGCCAGGGCCACCTGGAGGACGAAGGCCTCGTCCCATTTGAGGCGGTCACGGGCCTGGGCGACGTCCGCCTTGGTGCCCGGGCGGTGGATCTTGAGGAGGGCCTCTGGAAGGGGGACCAGACCGCGGCCCTCGCGAAGGGACGGCGGCAGCGGGTCCAGGGCCTCCCGGGCGCTGGGCAGGACCGTCTGGACCGCCTTGCCGATCTTCCAGGACTCCAGCTTGGCGGTGGCGGGGTAGAGCGGGATCAGGGCGCCCGCCCAGGTCTCCACGGACTCGTCCGGGTCGTCGCCGCGCAGCAGCTCGTAGGCCGGGTGGGCCAGTTGGAGCCGGCGGTTGAAGACCGAGACCTTGCCGGCGAACATCGCGCGGGTGCCGGGCAGGAGTTCCTTGTGGGGTTTGTGCACGCCGTTGCCGAAGAAGACCAGTTGCAGCCGGCCGCTGCCGTCGGTGATCGTGACCTCCAGGCGCTGCCCCTTGCCGCGGGGCGCCTTGGCGGAGGCGAACGAGTGCAGACGGGCGTCGGCGACCATCGCGACCACCGTCACGTGCTCGTCCATGGGCAGGTCGGCGAGGTGGGTGAGCTGGCCGCGCTCCTCGTATCTGCGGGGGTAGTGGTGCAGGAGGTCGCCGACGGTGTGCAGGCCGAGGTGCTCGGCCATCACCTTCGCGGTGGCGGGGCCGAGCACTGACTTCAGCGGTTGTTTCAGGGGCTCTTCCAGTGCGGGCACGAGATCCATTGCACACCACGCCACTGACAACGCCGGATACGGTTCGGGAAACTCCTGGTCAGACGGTCGTTTCGAGTCATAGGATGGCGCGCTCCGGCCATCCTTCCGCGGTCACCGCCCCATCAGGGACCGCCCGACCCCGCGCCGACCGCGTCTTCCCCCCTCCGGCGCAGCGACGATGGATTCCCAGACCTCACAGTCATCCCAGGCATCACAGTCACCTCATACGTTCCAGGTCGACCTGCGTGGTTTGGTGGACCTGCTCTCCCATCACCTGTACTCCAGCCCCAAGGTCTACCTGCGCGAGCTGTTGCAGAACGCGGTGGACGCGATCACCGCCAGACGGGCCGAGCAGCCCGACGCCCCGGCGCGGGTGCGGCTGTACGCCGACGGCAGTGCCCTTCGGGTGGAGGACAGCGGCGTCGGGCTCACCGAGTCGGACGTGCACAGCCTGCTGGCGACCATCGGGCGCAGCTCGAAGCGGAGCGACGGGTTGCAGGAGGCCCGCTCCGACTTCCTGGGTCAGTTCGGCATCGGCCTGCTGGCCTGTTTCGTGGTCGCCGAGCGGATCCGGGTGGTCAGCCGAAGTGCCCGTACGCCGGACGCGCCGCCCGTGGAGTGGACGGCGCGCGAGGACGGGTCGTACACCGTGCGGACGCTGCCGCCCGAGGCGCGGCCGGAGCCCGGCACCACCGTGCACCTGGTGGCGCGGGCGGGCGCGGCGGAGTGGCTGGCCGAGCGGCGGGTGCTCCAGCTGGCCCGGGACTTCGGTTCGCTGCTGCCCTACGACGTCCGGGTGGGCGAGGAGGCGGTCACCGACCTGCCCGCGCCCTGGGACCGGCCGTACCCCTCCCCCGCGACCCGCCGGGTGGCGCTGGCCCGGCACTGCCACGAGCTGTTCGGGTTCACTCCGCTGGACTCGATCGCGCTGGACGTGCCGCTGGCCGGGATCCGGGGCGTGGCCTACGTGCTGCCGTCGGCGGTGAGCCCGGCCCAGCGGGCCACGCACCGGGTGCACCTGAAGGGCATGCTGCTCACCGAGCGGGCCGAACAGCTGCTGCCGGACTGGGCGTTCTTCGTGCGCTGCGTCCTGGACACGGACAGTCTGCGGCCCACCGCCTCGCGCGAGTCGCTGTACGAGGACGAGACGCTGGCCGCCGTACGGGAGGCGCTCGGCGAGCGGATCCGGTCCTGGCTGACCGGTCTCGCGGCCGGTGATCCGGGGCGGCTGTCCGCCTTCCTGTCCGTCCACCACCTGGGTGTGAAGTCGCTGGCCCGGCACGACCCGGAGATGCTGCGCACGATGCTGCCGTGGCTGCCCTTCGAGACCACCGACGGGCAGCTGTCCCTGGAGGAGTTCGCGCAGCGGCACCCGGTGGTGCACTTCACGCGGACGGTCGAGGAGTACCGGCAGGTCGCGCCGATCGCCTCCGCGCAGGGCGTGGGGGTGGTCAACGGCGGTTACACGTACGACAGCGAGCTGGTGGAGGCGCTTCCTTCGGCGCGTCCCGGGACCGTGGTCGCCGAGCTGGACGCGGACACCGTGACGGCGCACCTGGACGCGGTGGAGCCGGCGGAGGAGCTGGCGCTCGCCGGGTTCCTGGCGGTGGCGCGGGCCACGCTCGACCCCCTTCAGTGCGACATCGTGCTGCGCGCCTTCCACCCGCTGTCGGTGCCGGCCCTGCACCTCGACGACCGTGCCGCCCGCCACGAACAGGCCCGCGCCGACGCCGAGGAGCAGGCCGACGACCTGTGGGCGGGCATCCTGGGTTCGCTGCGCGGCAGCGCGCCCCGGGCCCGTCTGGTGCTGAACCACCTCAACCCGCTGGTCCGGCGGATCGGTTCGCTGAAGGACCCGGAGCTGATCGGCACCGCGACCGAGTCGCTCTACGGCCAGGCGCTGCTGATGGCCCAGCGTCCGCTGCGGCCGGCCGACTCGGCGTTGATCAACCGCTCGTTCATCGGCCTCCTGGAATGGGCCACTCACGGGGAGGGCGACCGCTGATGGGCGACATCGCCGGGATCACCGACTTCGACTCGCTGCGCCGGGCGATGGCGGAGAACTCCGAGGAGCCGGAGGGGCCCGCCCGCAACGCGCGCGCGGAGCAGCTGCTGGCCGAGGCCGAGAAGCTGAACATCCCGCTGGCCGTGATCGAGGCGCTCGGCCACCAGCTGAAGGTCTACAACTACAGCTCCGAGAAGGACAAGATGTTCGTCCCGTTCGCGCGGCTGCTGCGGATGTGGGACGAGCGGCCCGGGGACTTCGACGAGTACGAGACGCATTCGCTGCACTGGGTCTTCAAGTGGATGACGGCCGGCATGCTCGACCAGCCGCACGTCCCGCTCGCCTCGATCGAGAAGTGGCTGGGCGAGATGGAGCACCGCTACCGGCTCGCCGGGCACTCGGAACGGGCCGTGCGCAGCGCCGAGTTCAGTGTCGCCGGGCACATCGGTGACCTTCCGCGCGCGGAGCGGGCGTACGCGGCCTGGCTGGCGGCGGACCGGGACCGGATGGCCGACTGCCACGCGTGCGAGCTGCACGGACAGGGCGGCTGGCAGCTGCGCAGCGGCCGGGACGAGGAGGCCCTGGAGCTGTGGCGCCCGGTCCTGGAGGGCGAGTACAGCTGCGCCCACGAGCCGCACACCGTGCTCGCCTCCTCGCTGCTCCCGCTGCTGCGGCTGGGCAGGTTCGACGAGGCCCGCGCCCACCACCTGCGCGGTTTCCGGCTGGTGCGCCCCATGGAGAGCATGCGGGGCGCCTACGCCGACCACGTGGAGTTCTGCGCGCTGACCGGCAACGAGGCGCGCGGTCTGGAGCTGCTGGCGGAACGTCCCGCCTACTTCACGGACACCGGTCAGCCGCGCAGCCGGATGGACTTCCTGGCGGTGGTGGCGCTGCTGATGGACCGGCTGACCGGGCTGGGCCTCGGGGAGCAGCGGGTGCCGGGGCCCGCCGGGCGCACCTGGACCGCCGGGGAACTCGCCGCGCACGCGCGCGGGGAGGCGCTGGAGCTGGCCGCGCGGTTCGACGCCCGCAACGGCACCTCCTCCGTGGGCGACCGGTTGCGTGAGCGGATGGCGCAGCGGCCGTTGGCGGACCGGCTGCCGCTGGGGGTACGGGCGGTGCGCACGGCGCCGGCCGTCCCGGTGGCGCCGGCCGTCCCGGTGGCGCCGGCCGTCCCGGTGGCCCCGGCGACGCCGGAGCTGCCGGCGCTGCTGGCCGAGGCGCGCCGGCTGTCGGACACGCTCCAGCCGCACGCCCTGGAGGCGTGGGCGGCCGTCGCGCGGGCCGCCGAGGAGACCGAGGTGGACCCGTACGTCCGCGCGGAGATCGCCGACCACACGGCGATGGGGCGCGGCCCGGAGGGCGTCGCCCTGTTCGAGCGGGCGGCCGAGCTGTACGCGGAGGCGGGCGACGAGGGCGAGGCGATCGCCGCACGCGCGCGTGCGGCGTACGTACGGGCCCTGTCCGGGGAGCTGGACGAGGCGCTGGCCGGGATCGACGAGCCGTACGACCGGATCCTCGCGCTGTACGCGGAGGACGCGACCGGGGTGCGGCAGACGGCGTCGGTGCTGATGAGCCGGGCGCGGATCCTGATGCGGCGGGTGCACGAGCGGTCGACGGGTTCCGCGGCGGCCGAGCGGGCCGTACGGGAGCTGCTGGCGCTGGTCGGCGGGCGCGGCGGCGCCGACGTACGGCTGGTGTCCCGGGCGGCCGAGGGGCGGGCGATGCTCGCCGAACTCGCCGAGCACGCCGGGGACGGGGAGCGTGCGGCCGAGCTGTTCCGGCAGGCGTCGGCGCAGTTCGTGGGCGCCGAGCTGCCGTGGTTCGCGGTCGAGTACCAGGTGCGGGTGGCCGCGCTCGCCCATGAGCAGGGCGACCTGGCCGAGGCGGAGCGGGCGCTGCGCTCGGCCCTGGAGCACGGCGGGCCGTACGTGGAGCCGGTCGGGCGGGCGCAGCTGCACCTCCAGCTCGCCGAGGTGGTCGGCGGGCGGGGGGCTGCGGAGGAGGCCGCCGAACACGCCCTGGAGGCCGCGCACTGGGCCGACGAGGCCGGGGAGAGCGCCACGCTGGGTGCCTGGGCCCGGCACCAGCTGGGCGGCTTCCTGCTGCGGCAGGGGCGGTTCGCGGAGGCCGCCGAGGTGCTGGAGTCGGCGCTGGCGGACCTGCGGGCCGAGACGCACGGGGACGGCGCGGTGGTCCAGGCGCAGTGGTGGCTCGGGGACTGCCTGAGCGAGCTCGGCGAGCACCACGCGGCCGCCGAACGACGGCTCCAGGCGGCCGAGACCGCCCGGCACTGGCCCGAGCAGCACGACCACGCCACGCTGGCCCACCTGGCCGCCGAGTCGCTCGGCAACGCGGGCCTGCCGGCCGAGGCCGACCGGGCCTACCGGCGTGCGGGCGAGCTGTGGCGGGCGATGGGCAACGTGCACTTCCTGGTCCGCTCGCTGCGCGCCCGCGCGTGGCTGGCGTTGCGCACGGAGGCGGGCCCGGCGGGCGCGCGGCAGCTGATGGCGGACGCGGTCCGGGAGTGCCGGCAGGCGCTGGAATCCGCCGACGACCCGGCCGCGGCGGAGCGGCTCGCGGGGGAACTGGGCCAGACGCACCGGCAGTTCGGTGACCTGCTGGCCCGTTCCGTACCCGAGGACGCCGAGGACGCGGAGATCCAGGAGGCGTTCGAGGCGGCGCTCGCGGAGATGGCGGCGGCGATATCGGTGTTCGCGGGGCTCGGCGCGGACGCGCTGCACAGCCGTACCGGTGCGGAACTCGCCGCGGGCTGGCTGGAGGCGGACCTGAGCCGTCCGGCGGACGCGGCGGCACGCGCGCGTGCGGTGCTGGCCGCCTACGAGGGCGCCGACCCGGCCGACGAGACGGTCCGGGCCCGGCAGGCGGAGGCCCGGCAGCTGCTGGAGCCCACGGAGCAGTGACGGGGGCAGGGGCTCACTCGACGCCGATGAGGAGCGGGGCCCCCTGCCGGCCGCCGTCGTAGACCACCGTGTCGACCGCGAGGTACGCCTCGCGTACGCGTGCCCGCAGGCGGTCGGCGACGTCCTCGGGCGCCTCGTCCCCGAGGACGAGGGTGACCAGTTCACCGCCGGCCTGGAGCATGCGGTCCAGGACGGTCTCGGCGGTGGCCGTGACGTCCGAACCGATCACCGCGACGTCGCCGTCGACGAGCCCCAGCACGTCCCCGGCCTGGCAGATGCCGGCCATCGTCCAGGACTGGCGCTCGGCGACCACGACCTCGGCGTACCTGGTGGCACCGGCGGCCGAGGTCATCTGGACCACGTCCTCGTCGAAGCGGCGGTCCGGCTGGTGCACCGCGAGCGCGGCGATGCCCTGGACCGCCGAGCGGGTCGGGATGAGGGCGACCCGGATGCCCTCCGCGCGGGCCTGCTCGGCCGCCGCGGCGGCGGTGTGCCGCAGGTCGGCGTCGTTGGGCAGCAGCACCACCTCCCGCGCGTGGGCGCGCCGTACGGCGTCCACCAGCTCCCCGCTGGCGGGCGGCTCCCCGGGACGCGCGAGGACGACGGTGGCACCGGCCTCGCCGTACAGCGCGGCCAGTCCCTCCCCCGGTACGACGGCGACCACGGCCCGCTGCGCCCGCTCGCGCGGCGTCCGCTCCCCGCCGGAGTGCGCGTCACCGGCACCGAAGTGGGTGATCCTGATCCGGTGCGGCCGTCCCGCCTCGACGCCCGCCTCCACGGCGGCACCGGCGTCGTCGACGTGCACGTGGACGTTCCACAGGCCGTCGCCGCCGACCACCACCAGGGAGTCGCCGAGGGCGTCGAGCCGGGTCCGCAGCCGGTCCACGGCGGCCTCCTCGGCCTCCAGCAGGTAGACGACCTCGAAGGCGGGTCCGGCGGCGGCCTCGGCGCAGGTGCCGGCCCTGGCGTCGGAGACGGGGTCCACGCGCGCGTGGACGACCCGACCCGTCCCGTGCGCCCGCCCGTCGAAAGGTGCCGGGGTCTCCCCCGTGAACGCCTCCACCAGCGCCCCCAGGACCGCGACCAGGCCCCGGCCGCCGGCGTCCACCACCCCGGCCCGCTCCAGGACGGCCAGTTGTCCCGGGGTCGCCGCGAGCGCCTTGCACGCGCCCTCGTAGGCGGCCCGCGCGACCGTCCCGCAGTCGCCCCCGGTCCCGTCGGCGGCGGCAGCGGCAGCGGCCGCGACCGACAGCACCGTGCCCTCCACGGGGTGGGCGACGGCCTGCCGGGCGGAGTCGGCGGCGTGCCGCAGGGCGAGCCGGAGCCCCTCGCCGTCGATGTGAGTCGCCTCACCCTCGGTGAGCACCTGGGCCATGCCGCGCAGCAGCTGCGCCAGGATCGTGCCGGAGTTGCCGCGCGCGCCTATGAGGGCACCGTGGGCCATCGCGTGGGCGGCGTCCGCGAGGGTCGGGACCTCCTCGCCCAGCTCGTAGCCCGCGAAGACGGCCTCCACCGCGCCGGTGGCCGACTCGACCGTCAGGTACAGGTTGGTGCCGGTGTCGCCGTCGGCCACCGGGTAGACGTTGATCGCGTCGATCTCCTCGCGCGCCCGGCCGAGCGCCCCGAGCGCGTGCCCGCACCAGGCGCGTACCGCCAGAGCATCGAAGAATGTCTGCGGCACCTGCGCCACCTGCGCCTCCTTGAGCTGGCCGGACGTGGACGCAGCGTAGACCCCGCGGGGGCGGCCGCCGGAAGAGGGCCGGGAGCGGGCCCCTGAGCTGCCGTGCTAGTTTCGTCTAACCGTCGCAGCCGTTGTATGCTGCTCCGGTTGCCCGATCCGATCGGGCCATTCCCCTGGCAACGCCAATCAAGATCTCAGGTTCATCGATCTCGATCCCGGCACGCCGGGATTCAACCGTAAGTGCATCTGAAGTCTTTGGAGTGACCCGTGGCTGCCAACTGCGACGTCTGCGGCAAGGGGCCGGGCTTCGGCAACAACATCTCGTTTTCGCACCGCCGTACGTCCCGTCGCTGGAACCCCAACATCCAGCGTGTACGTACCGTGGTCGGCGGGACGCCGAAGCGCGTGAACGCTTGCACCTCGTGCATCAAGGCCGGCAAGGTCTCGCGCTGACGCACTGTCGCTGAGCGCGCGGCCACCGCTGGTTCGCTGCACAGAGCCGGTCCACCGGAAGGTGGGCCGGCTTTTTGCCGTGCTCCCGAATCCCGGACCCGGTCCGACCGTGTCCTGACAGGCTGTCCCCATGCGTTTCGGCATCCTGGGCCCCCTCGACCTGCGCACCGACGACGGCACTCCGCTCGACCCCGGCGGACCCCGGCCCCGCGCGCTGCTCGCCCTGCTGCTCCTGGACGCCGGCCGCGCGGTCTCCACGCGGCGCCTCATCGACGGCCTGTACGGCGCCGAGCCGCCCGCCGGGGCCGCCAACGCGCTCCAGTCGCAGATCTCCCGGCTGCGCAGGCGGCTGGCCCCGCACGCCGAGATCGAGGCCGACGCCACCGGGTACCGCCTGGTCACCCCCCGCGACAGCGTGGACGCGCACCGGTTCGAGGAACTGTCCGCGGCCGGACGGGCCGCACTGGCCGCCGGTGACCACACGCGGGCCGCGGCCCGCCTGCGGGAGGCCCTCGCGCTGTGGCGCGGCCCCGCGCTGCCCGACCTCCCGGACGCCGGTGCCGAGGCCGCGCGCCTCGAAGAGCTGCGGCTGGCCGCCGTACAGGACCGCATCGAGGCGGAGCTGGCGCTCGGCGGCGGTACCGAGCTCGTACCGGAGCTGCGGGCGCTGCTGGCCGGCCGGCCGCTGAGCGAGCGGCTGTACGGGCAGCTGATGCGCGCCCTGCACGCGAGCGGCAGACCCGCCGAGGCGCTCACGGTGTTCGAGGAGGCCCGCCGGGCGCTCGCCGACGAGCTGGGCGCCGATCCCTCGCCGGAGCTGGCCGAGCTCCACCTGGAGCTGCTCAGGGGCACCGGACCGGAGCGGCCCCGGCTGCCGGTCCAGCTCACCCGGTTCGTCGGCCGCGAGCCCGAACTCACCCGGATCGCCGCCCTCCTGGCCGACGCCCGGCTGATCACGCTCACCGGTCCCGGCGGGGCGGGCAAGACCCGGCTGGCGATCGAGGCGGCCCAGCACCACCCCGCCGCCTGTCTCGTCGAACTAGCGCCCCTCACCGACGGTGCGCGCATCCCGTACGCCGTGCTGGCCGCCCTCGGGGTCCGCGAGGGGCTGCGCACTCCCGCCGCCGACACCACGGACCGGCTGCTGGCCGCCCTGGAGGACCGGGAGCTGCTGCTCGTCCTCGACAACTGCGAGCACCTGGTGGCCCAGGCCGCCGAGGTGGTCTCGCTGCTGCTCGCCGTCTGTCCCGGGGTGCGGGTGCTGGCCACCAGCCGGGAGTCGCTGGGCATCACGGGCGAGATCCTGGTGCCGGTGCCCCCGCTGCCGCCCGAACCGGCCGTACGGCTCTTCCTGGACCGGGCGCGTGCCGTGCGCCCCGGTTTCGACGGGCACGCGCGCGTGCCCGGCATCTGTGCCGCCCTCGACGGGCTGCCCCTGGCCATCGAGCTGGCGGCGGCCCGGCTGCGCACCCTGACCCCCGACGAGCTGGCCGACCGCCTGGACGACCGGTTCCGGCTGCTCTCGCGCGGCGACCGCGCCAAGGCGCCCCGGCACCGCACCCTGCGCGCGGTCGTGGAATGGAGCTGGGACCTGCTGGACGAGGAGGAGCGGGAGCTGGCCCGGCGGCTGACGGTATTCTCCGGGGGCGCGACGCTGGCGGCCGTCGAGGCCGTGTGCGGGCTGCCGTATCCGGAGGACGTGCTGGCCTCGCTGGTCGAGAAGTCGTTCGTCGAGGTGTCCGAGGGGCGCTACCGGATGCTGGAGACGATCCGGGCGTTCGCCGCGGAGGAACCACGTGACCTGGGCGACGCCCACGCCGCGTACTTCCTGCGTCTCGCCGAGGAGGCCGAGCCGCACCTGCGCGGCGGCGGGCAACTGCGCTGGCTGGCCCGGCTGGCCGCCGAGCACGGCAACCTGGACGCGGCCCTCGGGCACCTGGTGCGCCACGACACCGACGGCGCGCTGCGCCTCATGGGTCCCCTCTCCTGGTTCTGGCGGCTGCGCGGGCTGCACGGGGAGCGGGTGGCGACGGCACGGGCACTGCTGGCGGCCGTCGGGGACACCCCGCCGCCCGGCCTGGAGGAGGAGTACGTGCTGTGCGCCGTCAACGCGCTCTCCGGCACCGGCGAGGAACCCGAGCTCGTCGCGCGTGTGGACGCCGTTCTGGACGCGTACCCGGGGCCGCTGCGGCTGCCGTACATCCTGGTGCTGTGGGCGGTCGCCGCCGGTCCCAGGCCGGTCGCCGACGGCCACGCCCGCACCCTGGCCGGCGACTCCCCCTGGGCCCGCGCCCTGCTCGACGTGGGTCTCGGCTTCCGCGCCCAGTTCACGGGCCGCCCGCGGGAGGCCGAGGAGTACTTCGCCCGCGCCCTGGCCGGATACCGGGTCACCGGCGACCGCTGGGGCATGGCCAACTGCCTCGACCCGCTCGGCCTGGTCGCCCACGCGCGCGGGGATTCCGGACGCGCCCTGGAACTCCTCGACGAGGGCCTGGCGTACATGCGGGAGCTGGCCGTCCCGGAGGAGACCGCCGACCTGCTGCGCAGCCGCGGCACCGTACTGCTGCACCGTGGCGACCCGGCGGCCGCCGAGACCCACTTCGAGGAGGCGCTGGCGCTCGCCCGCGGCGCCGGACTGCCCGACAAGGTGGCCGCCGCCCGGCGCGGCCTCGGTGACGCTGCCCGGCTGTCCGGGGATCCGGCACGCGCGCGCATGCACTACGAGCACGCCGTCCAGGAGTGCGCCGCGAACTGGTTCAGCGTCGGTGAGACCGTCCGCGGCCTCATCGGACTCGGCCGGACGGCCGCCGCCGAGGGACACACCGAGGAGGCCCGTGACTGGTTCCGGCAGGCCGCCGGACTCGCCGTGGAAGGCCCCGGCGACCTGGAGCTCGCGGACGCGGCCGAGGCGCTGGCGTCCGTCGCCGGCACCGCCGAGCGGGCCGCGGTGCTGCTGGGCGCCGCGGCCGGTCTGCGGGGCGCCGGGACCGAGAGCGACCCGGACGTCGTGCGCGTGGTGGCGGACGTCCGCGCGAGGCTCTCACCGGAGGCCTACGACCATGCCTTCGAACGGGGCCGACGGCAACGGTCAGCGGCGGTCAGCGAACGGTAGGGGGACGGTCAGCGCCCCCGCCGAAGCTCGTCGCATGACAACGCACACGACGAAGAACCTCGCCCACCTCAGCGTCCTGATCTCCGGCGCCAGCGTCGCGGGCCCCGCCCTCGCGCTCGACCTGGCCCGGCTCGGCGCCCGCGTCACCGTCGTCGAGAGGGCTCCCGGCCTGCGCGGCGGCGGCTTCGCGGTCGACTTCCGCGGCCACGTCCACCGCACCGTCCTGACCTCCATGGGCATCTGGGACGAGATCCACGCCCGCCAGACCCACATGGGCCGCCAGACCGTGGTCGACGCCGACGGCAGCCCGCGCGTGGACCTGCCCGCCGCGCTGATGAGCGGGGACGTGGAGATCTTCCGCGGCGACCTCGCGCGGATCATGTACGAGCGCACCAGGGACGACGTCGAGTACGTCTTCGGTGACTCGATCGCCTCCCTGGTCCAGGACGCCGACGGTGTCGACGTCACCTTCGAGAAGGGTGCGCCCCGCCGCTTCGACCTGGTCGTGGGCGCCGACGGACTGCACTCGAACACGCGCCGGCTCGTCTTCGGCGACGACTCCCGCCACCTGCGCTTCTTCGACCACTACGTGGCCGGCTTCGACGTCCCCAACCACCTGGGCCTGGACCGCACCGGCCGGGTCTACAGCGAGCCCGGCCGCGCGGCCGTCGTCGGCAACTACGACGGCGACACGGACCGCGCCACCGCGCTGCTGGTCTTCCGGTCCGAGGAGCTGTCGTACGACCGCCGGGACGTCCCCGCGATCAAGCGGATCCTGCTGGACCGGTTCGCCGGGATGGGCTGGGAGGTCCCGGCCGTGCTCAAGGCCCTGGCGGAGACCGACGACCTGTACTTCGACGCGATCGCCCAGATCCACGTGGACCGGCTCGTCGAGGGGCGCGTGGCACTGCTCGGGGACGCCGGTTACGGGGCGACCATGGGCGGGATGGGGACCGGGGTGGCGATCGTCGGGGCGTACGTCCTCGCCGGTGAACTCGCGCTCGCGCAGGGTGACTTCCGTACCGCGTTCGCCGAGTACGACGCCCGGATCCGGGACTTCGCCAAGGGCTGCCAGAAGATCTCCGGGAACGCCGGCCCGTTCTTCGCGCCGCCCACCGAACGCCGTATCCGCAGCCGGGACCGGATGTACCGGATCCTCGCCTCCCGGCCGCTGGCCCGCTTCTTCAAGAGGATGACCGAGAAGGCGGCCACCGACATCACGCTGCGGGAGTACCCCTTCTGAGGGCCCAGCCGTGGTCCACGGGCCCGATCCCGGCGCCGAGCGCGAACCCGGCCGCGATCGCCCCGGTGACGTACTCCTTGGCGGCCGCCACCGCCTCCGGCACGGACCGCCCCGTCGCGAGCCGGGCGGCGATCGCGGAGGCGAGGGTGCAGCCGGTGCCGTGCGTGTGCCGGTTGTCGTGCCGGGGCGCGCGCAGCAGATGTTCGTCCGTGCCGTCCGTGAGCAGGTCGACGGCGTCGCCCGGCAGGTGGCCGCCCTTGATCAGCACCCACTTCGGTCCGTACGCCAGCACGGCGGCCGCAGCCCGTCGCAGACCGTCCTCCGACTCGACGCGGACGCCGGTGAGTTGCGCCACCTCGTCGAGGTTCGGGGTGGCCACGGTGGCGACCGGGAGCAGCTTGGTGCGGACCGAGTCCAGCGCGGAGGCGGCGAGCAGGGGGTCACCGTGCTTGGAGACGCCCACCGGGTCCACGACCGTGGGCACACCGGTCCCTGCGATCAACTCGGCCACCGCCTCGACCAGTTCGGCCGAGGCGAGCATGCCGGTCTTCACCGCGTCCACGCCGATGTCGTCCACGACGGCGCGGTACTGGGCGCGCACCGCCGCCACCGGCAGCTCCCAGGCGCCCTGGACGCCGACGGAGTTCTGCGCGGTGACCGCGGTGACCACGCTCATGCCGTGGGCGCCGAGCGCCAGCATCGTCTTCAGGTCGGCCTGGATCCCGGCCCCGCCGCCGGAGTCGGAGCCCGCGACCGTCAGGACGCGCGGGAGGGTCATGACTCGATGTCCCCGAAGTGGTCCCAGCCGCCCTTGCTGGTCCAGGGCGCCCCGTCGACGGTGACCTGGGGCAGCGCGGACGGGTTGAGGACCTCGCCGATCACCTTCCAGCGCGCGGGCAGTTTCACGTCCGGCGGGAAGGTCGCCACGATCGCGTGGTCCTCGCCGCCGGTCAGCACCCACTGGATGGGGTCGACGCCGACGGCCTGCCCGATGTCGTTCATCTGGGTGGGGACGTCGATCGCGCCGGACCGGATGTCGATACGGACCTTGCTGGCCTCCGCGATGTGCCCGAGGTCGGCGATCAGCCCGTCGCTCACGTCGCACATGGCGGTGGCGCCGAGGCCGGCGGCCGCCGGACCCGCGTGGTAGGGCGGCTCGGGGCGGCGGTGGGCCTCCACGAAGGCGCGGGGCGACCGGAAGCCGCGGGAGAGCACCGCGTAGCCGGCCGCGGACCAGCCCAGCCAGCCCGTGACGGCCACCAGGTCGCCGGGCTGGGCGCCGGCCCGGGTGACCGGCTCCTGGTTGCGCAGGTCGCCGAGCGCGGTGATGGACACCATGATCGTGTCGCCGCGTACGACGTCCCCGCCGACCACCGAGGCGCCTGCCACCTGGCACTCGTCCCGGAGACCGTCCATCAGCTCGCTGGGCCAGGTCACGGGGAGTTCGGCGGGGACGACCAGGCCGAGCAGCAGCGCGGTGGGCACGGCGCCCATGGCGGCGATGTCCGCGAGGTTCTGGGCGGCGGCCTTGCGGCCCACGTCGTAGGCCGTGGACCAGTCACGGCGGAAGTGCCGGCCCTCCAGCAGGATGTCGGTGCTCGCCACGACCCGGCGGTCGGGCGCGGCGACCACCGCGGCGTCGTCACCGGGGCCGACCCGGACCGCCGGAGTGGTGGTGAGACGGGAGGTGAGCTCCCTGATGAGCCCGAACTCCCCGAGCTCACCAACAGTGCCCTTCATTGCCCTGGCGCCCCTTCTGTGCCGTGCCGTGCCCGCTCGCGCGTCACCGTCGTCCTGGATACGGTCGAGGTGACCGTCAACTTCTGCCGTGCCTGCACCCTGGCGCGCAAGCCCCTGTCCGCGCAGGTCTCCCCGCGGTGAGCGGCGACGCGATACCGTGGCGTTCCTTTTCCCCACATGATCCTCGTGGCCGCCCTGGAGGTTCCGTGGTACAGGCGTACATCCTGATCCAGACGGAGGTCGGCAAAGCGTCGACCGTCGCCGAGACGATCAGCAAGATCCCCGGTGTGATCCAGGCCGAGGATGTGACAGGACCGTACGACGTCATCGTGCGCGCGCAGGCCGAGACGGTCGACGAACTCGGTCGGATGGTGGTCGCGAAGGTCCAGCAGGTGGACGGCATCACCCGCACCCTGACCTGCCCGGTGGTCCATCTGTAGCCCCCGTCTACCCTTGGCCGGTGAACTTCTTCCGTCACCGGCCATTCGGTCTGTCCGCGCTCGCCGCGTTGGTGATCGCGACCGCGGGCTGCTCATCAGCAGACGACGCCCCGTCGGCGGCGGTTCCCCGTCCGGGCGCGGCGGCCGTGAAGCTCTGCGACCGCCTTGACCGGGTGCTGCCGACGAAGGTTGACAAGCTGGGCCGGCGTGATCCGGAACCGGCCTCTCCGCTGACCGCCGGCTGGGGCGGCGACCCGGCGATCATACTGCGGTGCGGCGTGCCGCGGCCCGCGGAGATGGCCGACCCGGAAGCGGACGGGGTGGAGGTGAACGGGGTGGGGTGGCTGCTGGAGCAGCAGGCCGACAAGTCGTTCCGGTTCACCACGACGCTGCGGAAGGCGTATGTCGAGGTGACGATCCCGGCCGGGCGGACGGGGGATGGCATGGCGCCGTTGGTGGGGCTGGCGCCTGCCATCAAGAAAGCGGTGCCTGAGGGGATCGCCGACTAGGCGCCGTGGGGCTGAAGCAGTGCGTCGAGTGCAGGTCGTGCGGGGTTGCTCGCGCAGTTCCTCCCCCAGCCTTCGGCCGGGGGTGCCCCCAGCGCCCCCTTCGGGGCGCTTCGGCTCGGCGTGGGTTTTTAGCGGAGGCCCGTCGGGCGGGTCAGGGCTGCCCGGATGAGGCGGTCGATGAGGTCGGGGTAGCTGACACCCGTCGCCTGCCACATCTGCGGGTACATCGAGATCGGGGTGAAGCCCGGCATCGTGTTGATCTCGTTGATGACGAAGTCGCCGTCCTCGGTGAGGAAGAAGTCGGCGCGGACCAGGCCCTCGCAGGACGCGGCCTCGAAGGCGTCCACCGCGAGCGCCTGGATCTCGGCCGTCTCCTGCGGGGTCAGCGGGGCCGGGACGACACCGGGGGTGGAGTCGATGTACTTGGCCTCGAAGTCGTAGTACGCGTGCGCGGCGGCCGGCGGGATCTCCGCCGGGACCGAGGCGCGCGGGCCGTCCTCGAACTCCAGGACGCCGACCTCGATCTCACGGCCCCGCAGCGCCGCCTCGACGAGGATCTTCGGGTCGTGGGACTGGGCCTCGGCGATCGCCTCCTCCAGGCCCGCCAGGTCGTCGACCTTGGTGATGCCGATCGACGAACCCGCGCGCGCGGGCTTCACGAACAGCGGCCAGCCGTGCTCGCCGGCGAAGTCGACGATCCGCTTGCGGGCGGCGGACTCGTCCTGCTTCCACTCGCGGGGGCGGATCACCAGGTACGGGCCGACCTTGAGCCCGAAGGAGGTGAACACCCGCTTCATGTACTCCTTGTCCTGGCCGACGGCCGAGGCGAGCACACCCGAGCCGACGTAGGGGACGCCGGAGAGCTCCAGGAGGCCCTGGAGGGTGCCGTCCTCGCCGTAGGGGCCGTGCAGCATCGGGAAGACCACGTCGACCTCACCGAGCGCCTTGGGCACCGAGCCGGGCTCGCTGTAGACGACCTCGCGGCTGGCCGGGTCGACCGGGAGCACGACGCCGCCCTCGGTGGACTCGGCGAGGTCGCCGACCTCCGGGGTGCGGCGGTCGGCGATCGCCATGCGTTCCGGTTCGTCGGCCGTGAGCACCCAGCGGCCTTCCCGGGTGATGCCGATCGGCAGGACGTCGTACTTCGTCCGGTCAATGGCGGCGAGTACGGCGCCTGCGGTGACCGTGGAGATCCCGTGCTCGGAGCTGCGGCCGCCGAACACGACGGCCACACGCGGCTTACGAGCGGGCTGCTCAGGGCTCTGGGGGAGGTTCTCGGTGCTCATATCGCGTTGAGAGTACCCGGTGGTAGGGCCCCGAGACAGCGTCCGTAGCGTGCCGTGGCTCAGCGTCGCTCGGGCTTCGCGCTGCGCGACATCAGCTCCTTGAGGGCGACCACCGGAGGCTTGCCCTCGTGCACGATGTCCACGACGGTCTCGGTGATCGGCATCTCCACGCCGTGCCTGCGGGCCAGATCGGCCACGGACTCGCAGGACTTGACGCCCTCGGCGGTCTGCCTGGTGACCGCGACGGTCTCCTCCAGGGTCATGCCCTTGCCGAGGTTGGTGCCGAAGGTGTGGTTGCGGGACAGCGGCGAGGAACAGGTGGCCACCAGGTCGCCGAGGCCCGCCAGTCCGGAGAAGGTCAGCGGGTCGGCGCCGAGCGCGCTGCCCAGCCGGGCGGTCTCCGCGAGACCGCGGGTGATGAGCGAGCCCTTGGCGTTGTCGCCGAGCCCCATGCCGTCCGCGATGCCCACGGCGAGGCCGATGACGTTCTTCACGGCACCGCCCAGCTCGCAGCCGACCACGTCGGTCTCGGTGTACGGCCGGAAGTACGGCGTGTGGCAGGCCGCCTGGAGGCGCCGGGCCACCGTCTCGTCGGTGCAGGCGACCACGGCGGCGGCCGGCATCCGGGCCGCGATCTCCCGGGCGAGGTTGGGCCCGGTGACGACGGCGATACGGTCCGCGCCGACCTTGGTGACGTCGTCGATGACCTCGCTCATCCGCATGGCGGTGCCGAGCTCGACGCCCTTCATCAGGGACACGAGAATCGTCTCGGGCGCGAGCAGCGGCGTCCATGCGGCGAGGTTGGCCCGCATGGTCTGGGACGGCACCGACAGGAACGTGAAGTCGGCGCCGGCGGCCGCCTCGGCGGGGTCGGTCGTGGCCCGGAGGTTCTCGGGGAGTTCCACGCCCGGCAGGTAGTCGGGGTTGGTACGGCCGGAGTTGATCGCCTCCGCGACCTCCGCGCGCCGCGCCCACAGGGTGACCTCGCACCCGGCGTCGGCGAGCACCATCCCGAAGGCCGTACCCCACGAACCCGCGCTGAAGACCGCCGCCTTGGCAGGCTTGCTCACTTGCCGCTCTCCTCTTCCAGACCGCTCTGCGCACGTGCCCGGCGCCGCTGCTCGATCCGTACCCGGCGAGGATCGTAGGGGGTCTCGGGGGCCTTCTCGCCGCGGATCTCCTCCAGCTGGCGCGTGATGGCCGCCATGATGACCTCGGTCGCCTCCCTGAGGACGTCCTGGGTCATCTCCTTGTCGTAGAAGCGGGAGAGGTCGACCGGCGGACCGGCGAGGACGTGGTGCGTCTTGCGGGGCAGCAGGTTGAGCTTCTTCGCGTACGGCGGGAGCAGTTCGTTGGCGCCCCACTGGGCGACCGGGATCACCGGGCACCTGGTCTGCAGGGCGACGCGGGCGGCGCCGGTCTTGCCGGTCATGGGCCACTGGTCCGGGTCGCGCGTGATCGTTCCCTCTGGGTAGAAGGCGACGCACTCGCCGCGTTCCACGGCGTCGATCGCGGCCCGGAAGGCGCTGAGCGCGTCGGTGGACTCCCGGTAGACGGGGATCTGTCCCGTGCCCCGCATGGCGGCACCGACGAATCCCTTCTTGAAAAGCCCGCTCTTCGCCAGGAATCGCGGAACGCGACCGCTGTTGTACTGATAGTGGGCGTAGGCGAAGGGGTCGATGTGAGAATTGTGGTTCACCGCGGTGATAAATCCGCCCTCGGCCGGAATGTTGTCCATTCCGCGCCAGTCCCGCTTGATCAGAACCACCAGCGGCGGTTTGCAGAGCACCGCAGCGAAGCGGTACCAGAAGCCGATTCTCCGGCGGGGCACGCGGACACCTTCCTCTAGGACTTCCTCCCGGTCCGGGATCGGGAAGAAGTGTGGCCCCGGCCCGCCGGTCTGTCGAGAACACCGTACGCCTCGGTGTCGCGGTCACCCGGTGGGCCCGGGTGACAATGAGGCAACGAGGGAGGGACGGTACATCGGTGCAGTGGACCTTGGTCATTCCGCTCAAGCCTCTGGCCCGGGCCAAGAGCCGGCTCGCGGACACCGCGGCGGACGGGGTGCGCCCGTCGCTGGCCCTCGCGTTCGCCCTGGACACGGTGGCGGCGGCCCTGGCCTGCCAGGCCGTGAAGGATGTGGCGGTCGTCACGGTCGACCCGCTGGCCGGGCGCGAGCTCTCGGCGCTGGGCGCGCGCATCGTCCCCGACACGCCGGGAGGCGGTCTGAACGCCGCCCTCCGGCACGGGGCGGCCGTCGTGCGCGCATCGCGTCCGGAAAGCCCCGTGGCGGCCCTGAACGCCGATCTGCCCGCGTTGCGTCCGCTGGAATTGGCGCGGGTACTCGACTCGGCCGCGGAATTCCCGCGCGCTTTTCTTCCGGACGCGGCGGCAATCGGCACCACTCTGCTGGCGGCGGCGCCCGGCAGTGCATTGGCGCCCGCGTTCGGCCCGGATTCCCGCGCCCGGCACGCCGCCTCGGGAGCCGTGGAGCTGCTGGTGGCCGACGTGGACTCGGTACGCCAGGACGTGGACACCGGCGCGGACCTGCGCACCGCCCTGGCACTGGGGGTGGGCCCCCGCACGGCCACGGTGGCGGCCCGCCTGCTGATCCCGGACCAGTAGGCTGCGCCCATGCAGGCGACCGCATACACGTACGACCCCGAGACCCACAGCGGCCAGGTACTCCTGGACGACGGAACCCCGGTCCCCTTCGACGGCCCGGCCTTCGAGGCGGGCGGCCTGCGCCTGCTCAGGCCGGGTCAGAGGGTGCGCATCGAGACCGAGGGGACGGGTGCGGACCTCCGGATCACCCTGGTGACCCTCCAGACGTTCTGAGTCGACGGCGCCCCGCGCTACGCAACCCGGCCGGGAAGAACACCGCGGGCCGGACTCCCCGAGGGAATCCGGCCCGTCGCGTGAGTGTCCCGAGCGCGCCGCCGAAACGAAGGCCTAGCGAGCCGCGGTCTTCTTGGCGGTGGCCTTCCGCGCGGTCGACTTCTTGGCCGGCGCCTTCTTGGCGGTGACCTTCTTGGCCGGGGCCTTCTGCGCGGCGGTCTTCTTCGCGGTCGCCGTGGTCTTCTTGGCGGTCGTCTTCTTCGCCGCCGCGGTCGTCTTCTTGGCGGCCGCCGCGCCCGTGGTCTTCTTCGCCGTCGTCTTCTTCGCGGCGGCCGTGGTCTTCTTGGCCGCGCCCGTCGCCTTCTTGGCGGTGGTCTTCTTCGCCGCCGCCTTCTTGACCGTCGCCGAAGCGGTGCCGGTCAGGCTGCCCTTGGGCGCCTTCTTGACCGAGACCTCACCGCCGCGCGGGAGCTTCTTGGAGCCGCTCACCAGGTCCTTGAAGCCCTGACCTGCACGGAAGCGCGGCACGGAGGTCTTCTTGACCCGAACCCGCTCGCCCGTCTGGGGATTGCGGGCGTAACGGGCGGGACGGTCCACCTTCTCGAAGGACCCGAAGCCGGTGACCGAGACCCGCTCACCCGCGACGACCGCGCGGACGATGGCGTCCAGGACATGGTCGACAGCGTCGGCCGCCTGCTGGCGACCGCCCATCTTGTCGGCAATCGCTTCTACGAGCTGCGCCTTGTTCACGTCTTCCCCTTCGGAGACCTCGCCAGAACGAAAGTGTTCAAGCTTTTTCGCACGTTAGGCAGATATATACCGCAAATCAAACACGAAACGGGCTTATCACCCTTGTGCCGCAACGGACTCGACCGTCTCGCAGGGTCCGGTCAGCCTTCCTCTTGCGGGAATCGACCCGCTTCGAGGTCGGCGTTGAACCGCTCGAGCCGCCTTGCCGCGTCGGCGATGTCGTGCTTGGCCGCGGCCGTAATGACCAGCAGCTTCCGGGTCAGCGCCATCCGTACGCCCTCCGGGACTTGCAGTGCGCGCACTCTTGTGTGCGCTTCCTTCAGTTGGTCCGCGACCGCCGCATAGAGCTGGAGTTGGCCGTCGTGTTCCATGCACAGATTGTGCCATCTGGGGCGAGTTGTCGCCTGCGCAGGGGGCAACTGCCGCCTCGAATGGCCTTCCGGGCACTTGCGCGAGCCCCGGACACAGCACTCACCTACCCCCACAACATCAGCCCTAACGCGGGAAGTTGGCAAGACCTGCGACAACGCGAGCGTCCGTTCGGGTGCAGACATGGCTGTACCCCCAATCGTGGCGATCGGGGGTACAGGCGGGGTCGTGCGATGGCTGAAACCAGCCGTATTCAGATGTGGTGATCAGGCCCGAACCGGGCTCCGGGTCAGACCTGGAGCGTCCGCGGCTTGTACGACGGCCGCTTGGCCTCGTACGCGGCGATGTCGGCCTCGTTCTGGAGGGTGATGGAGATGTCGTCCAGCCCGTTCAGCAGCCGCCAGCGGGAGTTCTCGTCCAGCTCGAAGGAGGCGGTGACGCCCTCGGCGCGCACCTCGCGCTTCTCCAGGTCGACGGTGATCTCGGCCGTGGGGTCGCGCTCCGAGAGCTCCTGGAGCGCCTCCACGACCTTCTGGTCCAGGACCACCGTGAGCAGGCCGTTCTTCAGCGAGTTGCCCCGGAAGATGTCGGCGAAGCGGGAGGAGATCACGGCCTTGAAGCCGTAGTTCTGAAGGGCCCACACGGCGTGCTCACGGGAGGAGCCGGTGCCGAAGTCGGGCCCGGCGACCAGGACGGTGGCGCCCTGCCGCTCGGGACGGTTGAGGATGAAGTTCTCGTCCTTGCGCCAGGCCTCGAACAGCCCGTCCTCGAAGCCGTCCCTGGTCACCTTCTTGAGCCAGTGAGCAGGGATGATCTGGTCGGTGTCGACGTTGGAGCGGCGCAGCGGGACGGCCCGGCCGGTGTGCGTGGTGAATGCTTCCATGGCTGATCAGACTCCAGCGGGCGTACGAACGTCGGACAGGTCGGCCGGGGAGGCCAGGTGGCCCAGGACGGCGGTCGCGGCCGCGACCTGCGGCGACACCAGGTGGGTACGGCCGCCCTTGCCCTGCCGCCCCTCGAAGTTGCGGTTCGAGGTGGAGGCGGAGCGCTCACCCGGGGCCAGCTGGTCGGGGTTCATGCCGAGGCACATCGAGCAGCCCGCGTGCCGCCATTCGGCGCCGGCCTCCTTGAAGACCACGTCCAGGCCCTCGGAGACGGCCTGGAGACCGACCCTCGCGGAGCCGGGGACGACCAGCATCCGTACGCCGTCGGCGACTTTGCGGTCCTTGAGGATGTCGGCGGCGGCGCGCAGGTCCTCGATCCGGCCGTTGGTGCAGGAGCCTACGAAGACGGTGTCCACGTTGATGGAGCGCAGCGGCTGGCCGGCCTCCAACCCCATGTACTCCAGGGCCTTTTCGGCGGCGAGGCGCTCCGAAGCGTCTTCGTACGAAGCCGGGTCGGGGACGTCCGCCGAAAGCGGGGCGCCCTGGCCCGGGTTGGTGCCCCAGGTGACGAACGGCGAGAGGGCGGCGGCGTCGATGTGGACCTCGGCGTCGAAGACCGCGTCCTCGTCCGTGCGCAGCGTCTTCCAGTACTCGACCGCCGCGTCCCAGTCCGCGCCCTCGGGGGCGTGGGCGCGGCCCTTGAGGTACGCGAAGGTGGTCTCGTCGGGAGCGATCATGCCCGCGCGGGCGCCGGCCTCGATCGACATGTTGCAGATGGTCATCCGGGCCTCCATCGAGAGCTTCTCGATGGCGGAGCCGCGGTACTCCAGGACGTAGCCCTGGCCGCCGCCGGTGCCGATCCTGGCGATGATCGCCAGGATCAGGTCCTTGGCGGTGACGCCCTCGGGCAGTTCGCCGTCGACCGTGATGGCCATGGTCTTGGGGCGGGCCAGCGGCAGCGTCTGGGTGGCCAGCACGTGCTCCACCTGGGAGGTGCCGATGCCGAACGCCAGCGCGCCGAAGGCGCCGTGCGTGGAGGTGTGCGAGTCGCCGCAGACGACCGTCGTGCCCGGCTGCGTCAGGCCCAGCTGGGGGCCGACGACGTGCACGACGCCCTGCTCGACGTCGCCCAGCGGGTGCAGGCGCACCCCGAACTCGGCGCAGTTCTTGCGCAGCGTCTCCAGCTGGGCGCGGGAGACCGGGTCCGCGATGGGCTTGTCGATGTCGAGGGTCGGGGTGTTGTGGTCCTCGGTCGCGATGGTGAGGTCGAGGCGGCGCACCGGGCGGCCGCTGAGGCGCAGACCGTCGAAGGCCTGCGGGCTGGTCACCTCGTGCAGCAGGTGCAGATCGATGAAGAGGAGGTCGGGCTCGCCCTCGGCGCGCCGGACGACGTGGTCGTCCCAGACCTTCTCCGCGAGTGTCCTACCCATCGCTTTCCCTCCGGCCGGCAGACGTGCACCGGCCCAACTAGAGATCTTGAGGAAGCGGCTGCCCGTGTTCCGGGCCCCTGAAGTCGTGGTTCCGGGCGTCCGCCGCCGGGCCCGTTGGTCCGCGGGCCACTGTGTTCTTCCAGAGTGGCGCGTTCCCTCGAAAATTGAACTTGCGTTTCACAGAGTGAGACGTGAGTATCGTTGCATGGACAACAGTAGCGGCGTCGGCGTTCTGGACAAGGCGGCCCTTGTCCTGAGCGCTCTGGAGTCCGGTCCGGCCACCCTCGCGGGTCTGGTCGGGGCCACCGGACTGGCACGGCCCACGGCCCACCGGCTGGCCGTGGCCCTGGAACACCACCGCATGGTGGCACGCGACATGCAGGGCCGTTTCATTCTCGGTCCGCGACTCGCGGAACTGGCCGCGGCGGCCGGCGAGGACCGCCTGCTCGCGACGGCGGGCCCGGTGCTCACGCACCTGCGCGACATCACCGGCGAGAGCGCGCAGCTCTACCGCCGGCAGGGGGACATGCGGATCTGCGTGGCCGCCGCGGAACGCCTGTCCGGTCTGCGGGACACGGTCCCGGTCGGCTCGACCCTCACGATGAAGGCCGGTTCCTCGGCGCAGATCCTGATGGCCTGGGAGGAGCCGGAGCGGCTGCACCGCGGCCTGCAGGGCGCCCGCTTCACGGCGACGGCCCTCTCCGGCGTCCGGCGCCGCGGCTGGGCCCAGTCCATCGGCGAGCGGGAGCCGGGGGTCGCGTCGGTGTCGGCGCCGGTGCGGGGGCCCTCCAACCGCGTGGTCGCCGCCGTCTCCGTCTCCGGCCCGATCGAGCGCCTGACCCGCCACCCCGGCCGCATGCACGCCCAGGCGGTCATCGACGCGGCGGGCCGCCTCTCCGAGGCGCTTCGCCGCACCGGCTGAGCCCCGAAACGAACGCTCCCGCCAGAAGAGGCCGGCCCCAACGCCGCGGCCGGCTTTTTCCCGACGGGAGCGGAGAAACGCAGGGGCGCTGGGGGTACCCCCAGCGCCCCTTGCGGGGCGCCCCACTCACGGGGATCGATGAGCGAACCGGTCCTTCGCGTAGCGTCCCCGGCGTTCCACGGGGACCGTCCCGCTCGCCGCGCCCAGTCCGAACTCCGGCATGTCGAAGTAGATCGACTCGTACGACCCCTCGGGCGCCACGTACGTCTCGTGCCAAATCCCCACGTGCTGCCGCAGCTTCCCGGCCCGCTCCTTGCGGTTCACCAGGCTCCACACCCGGTGGTGCAGCATCTCCGGCGCACTCGCGTACGCGTACAGCTTCTCCTTGGACTCCCAGTACTGGACGACGTAGTACGTCCGCGGTGACGCCGTCAGCAGGACGCGCCCGAGGAGCCCCCGCCCGGGGTCCCGCGCGAGCTCCCTCAGCATGCGGACCATGGAGACCATGACCGGGAGCCACTGGTGCGCCGCCCAGAAGTGGTTGATGCGCATGCCGATCAGCAGCACCACCGCATCGCCCTCGCGCGCCGCGGTCGTACGGCCCGGTATCGGTTTGGCGACCATGCGAGACACCCCCGGTTCCCTGTCGGATAGCGGCACTATCCGTCTTTCGGTGCTTGGATAGTGACACTTACCAAGGAGGGGTGCAAGAGATGCGGCTGGCCCGGTTGAGCGAGCGCAGCGGGGTGCCCGTCGCGACGATCAAGTACTACCTGCGCGAGGGCCTGTTGCCGCCGGGACGCCAGGTCAACGCCACGACCGCGGAGTACGACGAGGAGCACCTGCGCCGGCTGCGGCTGGTACGGGCGATGATCCACGTCGGCCGGGTGCCGGTGGCGAAGGTGCGCGAGGTGCTCGGGCACGTCGACGACGAGTCGCTGGGCCGCACCGTCAGGGTGGGCGCCGCGCTGTGGGCGTTGCCGCAGGTGCCCGAGCCGGACGAGGACGACGAGTACGTGCGGGCCGCGCACCGGGAGGTGGGCGCCCTGCTGACCACCCTCGGCTGGGAGAACGCCAAGCAGCTGACGACCGTCTCCCCCGCCTATCGCCGACTGGTGGTCTCGGTGGCCGCGTTCCGCCGGCTCGGTTACGACTGGGACAGCGAACTCCTCGCGACCCGGGCGAAGTTGATGCACCAGGCGGCCATCGCCGATCTGGACTTCCTGGAGACGCAGCCCTCGGAGGAGGAGAAGGTGGCGGCCGCGGTGGCCAGCGCGGTGCTGGTGGAGCCGATGCTCCAGGCCCTGCACCGGCTGGCCCAGGAGGAGGAGGCGGCGCGGCGCTACGGCTTCGAGTAGGACCCGGGCACGACGAAGGCCCTCCGCGGGGAGCGGAGGGCCTTCGTCGTCTGTACCCCCGACCGGATTCGAACCGGCGCTACCGCCTTGAGAGGGCGGCGTGCTAGGCCGCAGATCGGAAGAGC